>DAIRTB010000141.1:0-6087 GCA_036804105.1 Bacteroidota bacterium
TTACAAAATTTTTCTGCAAAAAATAAATGTAACCAAACCAAATTTTCTGCCCCGTTACAAATGTTTTCTGCGAAAAATAAATGTAACGGTGAATATTCTCACCCTCCTAAAACCCCACCTTTAACCTAACGCCATAATTTGGTTTCGAAAAATTGCCGATGCCAGTAAACAAATCTAGGCCGAAACCTCTTGCAAGACCGCTAATTCGGTAGCCGAATTCTGCGTACTGATAATCTTTCGTAATCAAGGTGTTTACAAACAAACTCTCTTTTATGCCCATAAGCTGAATGGCTGGAATGCGGGTAAGTAAGAATTTACGCATGTCGTATTGTACAAAACCTTGAATGTAGGTGCTGTTGGCAGAGTATCGGTAGTAATCTAAGTTGAGAAAACTCTGGTAATTGTTCTTGGAAAAGATGGTTTGATTTCCATTGAAATGATGGAAATCTATCAAGAATTGTGGCTTTTGCCCTACAAATGTGCCAATTTCTGCTGCATATATTAGCTCTCTTCCTTTATTCAAAGGCACATTTTGGTTAATTCCGAAGCTTACTTTCTGGAAAAGGGTTTCGGCATATCCGGGCAAATAATTCAGGGTAAATGTTGGATTGCCCCGGTTTATGGTGTATTCTCTATCGTTGTAAATTCCAGTTTTTGCAAAAGGTCTATACACAAGCGTGAAATTTCCCAGTAAGGCATTATGTGTTACAAACTCACTGTTTCCAATGGCTAGGTTGTCTGGAAAGTTCGAAGTGATTCGATCCTCGTACTGCTTGAAAGTGAAATTGGTGGTATTTTCCAAAGCATGTCTTTTGGCAACTTCCACACTTCCTCCAACCAAAATTTGTCTGTTTATCTGCCTACGGTAGTTTACAGCCAAATACTCTTTCTCGTAGAGCTTCATAAAATTCTCTCCGAAACCCGCTGAATAAGCGGCGTTAATATAGCCAGAAATCGGATTTTGATTATTCAATTGTGTCACCTCACTTCCGCCACTAACATTGAAATAGTATTTAGGTGTGTACTTGGTGTATTTGAAATTTCCCAGAAATCGGTCACGACCGAACGAATATCTAAAATTTGCCTCAGCAGCTAAACGATCATCAACGCTAAGTCTGTGGTCGTAAACAAATCTAGCATCAAGTGCGAGACCTTCTACTGTATTGTAGAAATTGCCCTTGGCCAGTTCTGTAAACGGAGATCCATATTCAAAGAATTGCGACTTCTCTTCGTTTATCTTTTTACCGTAACGATAACTATACCCTGAAATCGGACTGTGCCAAAAGAATTTGCCAGATTCCCTTAAAGAGTCTTTTTCGTACTTTTCTTTGTTAGCTTCGTAAAGACTATCTGCTTTTACATACGCAACCACTTCTTCGGTATCTAAGGGCATTTGGCGCAGAGTATTCCAAAGAGAATCGGGTTGTTCTCTGGCCAAACTGTCTATTTTAAAGCTGTAATTACGAACTACTTCTACATCTTCGCCATCTTTTAAGCGCTCCTGTTTGCGTTGTTCTTCTATTTCTTTAGCTTTCTGTTTGGCATTTTTTGTGGTAAAAAGGCTATCTGGATTGCTCTTTTTTACCTCTTTTGGCGCTAACTTAAGATCCACCACTTCAGGTTTAATAAGAGCTTTTTGATTAGGTACAACTTTATAATTTCGCAAGGAAGTAACATAACGAGCAATGGCTTTTGCACCCAAGTAGCTAATATCAGCTTGCATGTCTAACTTAACGGGCATCCAGATTTCTTCAATGGGAGAACTGAGCTGATTTAAGGTGTATTTAAAGCCATTTTCATCGGTAAAAGCAAAATCTACACTGTGCACGCTGTAGCCATTTTCCACCAGATAAAGTGTTCCTGTAAATACATTCGGTCCTTTAGAAATGGGGATTACTTGAATTTTAACCACCGTTTCGCCTCGATCTACAAAAGCCCCTAAGTATTTAAAACGATAGGTACTAAAAGTTTTGGGTGATAAGGGCGAAACCCAGCTGCCAACCTCTGCTCCATAAAAACTGAACTGCGCAAAGTTGATGGTGGGGTTAGATCCGGGCGGTAAATTAGACCGAATGGAAACCACTTGCTCAGAGAATTTGCCCGGATTTTGATAGGCCACATTGCTAATGGATTCCAGCACATAAACATTGTTTTCCTCAATGCCTTCTTTCTTGGCCATTTTTTTTACAACCCAAGGAATGTTGGTAACCTTCAAAGTTCCCTTTACGTAACTCTGTGCCGTATAACTTTTTACTTCTAATTGATGAATTTTCGCCATTGCCACCGCCTTACGCATAATGGTGTAGGCAACATCTTCTTTACCAGCTTTTACATCAACTGCTTTGAGTTCGAATTCTTGTGGAACGAGGGTGAAGTTGAGAATGGGAACATCGCCATCAACCACAATCTGCTGTTTTATAGACTGATAACCAAGGAAACGGATGTAGATATCGTAAGTGCCATTTGGAACCGAGATGGAATAATTTCCCTTTTCGTTGCTTAAAGTTCCGTAATTTCCAGGCAGTAAATTGATGCTCGCAAACGATAAAGCGCCCTGATCTTTCCCCACAATCTTGCCGCTGATAGTGGCTGCATGGAGTTGAACATGGCAAACCATCATCACCCAAAAAAATAAAAATAGCCTGAACATGCGTGTATGACGATTTAGTTTTCAATTGGTTGCAAGAGGCTGTTACAAATGCAACCAAACCTGACTTACAAAACCGGCTCTTTTGGCTTCTTATTTACCAGCCAAATACCAAATATAATGGTAATCATGCCAAGAAGGTGAATGATGCCCAATTTTTCTCCGTCGAGCCAACCCCAAATTAACGCCACAATCGGCATTAAATAGGTAACCGATGATGCAAACAAGGCGTTGGTCATCTGAATGAGTTTGTTGAAAATAATGAGCGATAAGGCCGTTCCAAATATTCCCAAAATGGAAATGTACATCAGCGCCATGTACGGACTTGGATGCGTGGTGAGTGTTTGCCAAAAACCAGAGCTGATAAGGATAATGGAAGCTGGAATCATCAAGAATAAGAGCGGAATACTTGCTGTAGTTAACGGATGACTGCCTTTCAGATATTTATGTATAGTGTTAACACTGATTCCGTAGAATAAGGTGGCCATCATTACCAAAAAACCATAGCTGTAATCACTCGACATTTCGCTCCCATTTTTCATGAGGATGAGCATGAGGGCACCTGCCAATCCGAGCAAAACGCCAAAAACATTTACTCTGGTTACCTTTGTTCGGAATAAAATCAATCCAACTAAAAGCGTGAACAAAGGCGTGAGTGCGTTCAATGCGCCAGTTGTTCCGCTGTCGAGGTGCCTCTGCGCTGTGGTAAACATAAAGGCAGGAAATCCATTGCCGATGAAACCAACTATGAGCAGGTATTTCCATTTCTCAACGGGCGTTTTCGATAATCTCGGTAATGAAATCGGAAGTAAAAATAAACCGCTAATCACAAGGCGATACGAAGCAACTTGAACTGGAGTAAACACTTCCAAACCCCTTTTCATGAGGATGAAGGAACTGCCCCAGATTAGGGCTAAAACTACTAGAATTCCGTAGGTTAGTAGCTTATTATTTTGGCTCATAAAAGAGAATTTCGGTTAATTGTTGCGCACTTACAGCACCGAAATAATGATGTAGTTCTTGGTTTTCGAAAAATGTTTGTAACGATGTAGGTTCAAATTTCAGTCCTTCGGCAGCTTTTTCTAATTCACTTATATCGCCATGACCAAGAAAATCGCCATAAATTTTTAGGTTGATGATGTGGCCCTGCGCTACATTCACTCGGAAATCTATTTGGCCAACCCCTTCAATTCTGCTCGATTGTTGCAGATTGAAATCTGGAGATTTACCGAAATTCCATTCCCAACTTCTGTACTTTTCGTTGGCGAGGGCGTAAACTTCAATCCACTGTTCTTCAGTTAATTGAAGAATTTCTGGCGTTTCGTTTTTGAAAAGTTGGGCAATAAGCAAATCTTTAAAATCAGAAATATGTATGGGCGATGTTAGGAACTCAGAAATATTCGCAACTCGACTTCTTACCGATTTCAGTCCCTTAGATTCGATTTTTTCCATCTTCACATTCAGGGCTTCCACCACTTGAGAAAGATCGGAATCGAACAACAACGTGCCATGACTGAACATATTCTTTTTTGAAGAATGTTGTGCGTTACCAGAGATTTTGCGCTCGCCAACCACAATATCGTTTCGGCCATTTAAGGTAGCATCAACACCCAGAGTTTGCAGCGCATCTGCCACTGGACCAGCAAACTTCTTGAAATTCAGTACCGAAGATCGATCGAATTTGGTGATGAAACTGAAGTTCAAATTGCCAAAATCGTGGTAAACAGCGCCGCCGCCAGAAATTCTTCGCACTACCTGAATGTTGTTTTCCTGAACATATTGGAAATTAATTTCCTCCAAAGTGTTTTGGTTTTTGCCAATAATAATGCTGGGTGCATTGATGTAAAAAAGCAGGTAATCTTGCTCCGTGGTGTCTAAATTCCGAAGGCAATATTCTTCTAAGGCCAAGTTGAGGCTGGCATCGGTATGTTGGAGGTTATCAATTAAAATCATCGATTGTTTTGGCTAAGCTGCTAAACGGCGTGCGAAATTACGAGGTTTTTATTCCTTTACACTTCAATAAGAACGAAATGTGTTTTTTGTTTTCCAAAAACAAATCTTTTAGTGCCGAATTTGGTTAAAAGCTTAAGTACTTTTGTATAAAATTAAGTTATGCTCAACCTCAAAGTAGATATAGATAAGAATTCAGGCTTTTGTTTCGGTGTGGTTTACGCAATAGAAATGGCTGAGGAAATTCTAGACAACAATGAAAAATTATATTGCTTGGGTGATATAGTGCACAATGAGGAAGAAGTTAATAGACTCACAGCTAAGGGATTAGAGATAATCAATCATGAGGATTTAGAAAATATCTACGATGCCAAAGTGTTGATTCGTGCGCATGGCGAAAGCCCTTCTACTTACAAATTGGCCATAGAGCACAACTTAGAATTGTTAGATGCTTCTTGTCCGGTTGTTTTAAAACTCCAAGAAAGAGTAAGAGAAACAGTAGAAGAAACGAGTGATATCTTAATTTATGGAAAGCATGGTCATGCTGAGGTTATCGGTTTAAATGGCCAAACTGGCAATACAGCATTAGTTTTTCAAGATGTTGCCGAGTTAGAAGGTAAAGAATTGCCAAAGAAAGTGGCTTTGTTTAGTCAGACTACCAAATCGACTAAAAACTATTACGCAGTAAAATCTTACCTAGAAGACCGTGGCGTAGAAGTAGATTTTAATGATACCATTTGCCGCCAAGTTTCCAACCGAGATATTCAGTTGAGAACTTACGCTACCAAGTTCGATGTAATAGTTTTTGTATCTGGAGAGAAATCCTCAAATGGAAAAGTTTTACATAAAGTTTGCGAATCAGTAAATCCAAGATCTTATTTCGTTTCTAATGTGGGCATGATAGACAAAACCTGGTTTGTGGAAAACGAAACTGTTGGTATTGCAGGCGCAACATCCACTCCAATGTGGCTAATGGAAGATGTAAAAACCGCTTTAGAAAAACTTTAACCTTTAAACAAAAGCCCAATTAAAGGGTTATAAAAAATTATGAAATCAATCTTATTTATCACCCTAATGTTTTTCGCTATGTCGCTAACTCCTGTTACTAAATCAATTCACAATTTCAAAATTAAAGGCTTGGAAACTGGCGAAATAGATTTTTCTAAATTCAAAGGAAAGAAAATCTTGGTAGTAAATACCGCATCTAAATGTGGTTACACCAAACAATACAAGCAGTTAGAAGAATTGTATCAAGCAAATAAAGAAAACTTGGTAGTGGTAGGATTTCCTTGCAACGATTTCGGTGGCCAAGAACCTGGATCAGCAGAAGAGATATCAGATTTCTGCCAAAAGAATTTCGGAGTTACCTTTCCATTAACAGAGAAAGTTTCGGTTAAAGGTGCTACAAAGCATCCCATTTATCAGTTTCTAACCCAAGAAGAAAATAATGGTGTGGCAGATGTGGAGGTAAAATGGAACTTCCACAAATT
>DAIRTB010000142.1:0-6086 GCA_036804105.1 Bacteroidota bacterium
GGACAATTTTAGTCATTCATCAATACAAGAACCTTATCTCCCCTCCCCTAATTATACCCACCCTCTTCGACTTCCTCAGAACCAAAAGCATTTTCTACACCTTCCTTGTCAGCAGGTTTTACTTTCTTTCTGCTGCCAGCGTACAAATCGTAACCGGCTAAGCGGCATTCTAAAGCACCATTAAACAACTGAACTTTTAGTTTACTGCGTAAGCCAACCACTTTTACCGCATCAAGATTTCCACTCAACATCCACGCTTCAGAATCTGTAAAAGAATTCTTGAAAGCATCTCCAATTTGTTTGTAGAATGCAAAAATATCTTCATCGGCACCTAATCGCTCTCCGTAAGGTGGATTTATCATTACGTGTAGTTTCTCAGGAAAAGGATCGAGTCTGAAAAAATCTCGGTTTTGGAAACGGATTATATCGCCCACATCTGCATTAAAAGCATTACGTTCTGCTGTTTTTAGCATCTTCCTGTCCATATCCATTGCAATAATCTTGGTATTGGTAGGCTGAATAGAGTCGTACACATGCTTGCGCACACGATTCCAAAGGGCAGAATCGAAACTTAGCCAACGCTTAAAGGTGAAATCTCTGTTCATGCCCGGCGCACGATTTTCTGCAATCATAGCGGCCTCAATAGCAATGGTGCCAGAACCGGTCATTCCATCTAAAAAGGTGGTTTGCTTATCCCAACCCGAAAGCATAATTATTGCCGCAGCCAAACACTCATTTAGGGGAGCCATTCCCTGATCTTTCCGGTAGCCTCTTCGATTTAAAGAATCTCCTGAAGTATCTAGTGAAAGAGTTACCTCATTTTCGTAAATGTGTAGGTTAATGCGAATATCTGGATTCTCTGTATCTACTGACGGACGAATGCCTTTTGCATCCCGAATTTGGTCTACAATGGCATCTTTCAATTTTAGCGAAATATATTTGGAGTGCGTAAAAACCTGACCAGAAACGGTTGGGTCAATAGCAAATGTGTTTTCTGTTCCAATAAGGCCAACCCAATCGAACTCCTTTGCTTTATCGTAAAACTCTTCTGGCGAGTTGGCATCGAAACCATCAAAAGGCGCAATAATTTTCAGAGCCGTTCTTAACCAAAGATTTGCTTTGTACATCAATTGCTTATCGCCTTTAAACGATACAGCTCTGCGCAAAACTTCAATATCTTTTGCACCAAGCAAACGAAGTTCTTCGGCCAAGAGCGGCTCTAATCCAAAAAGGGTTTTGGCAATGAAATAATCTGGTTCAAATGGATCCATTTTGCAAAGGTAGTTAAACCTGATTTAAGCATTTGAAATTCTATTTTATTGCTTTTTCAACATAGAAACTTGAAATGTAAAAGCGAACGAAAAACTCTCTTAGAAAAGGATGTTGAATCAACCTTACTTTCTTAGATTTTGTTAAATTTGAAGAATGTAAATCAAACCAATATGATAGAATTTAAAATACTATTAGACGAACAAATTGTCGAAACTATTGGACACCAACAAATTCAGGATTATTTGCAAGAATTTGTTGATAAACTGGTTTTAAAATTGGCAGCAAAAGATGCAATTGAAGACTTAAAAACTATTGAAATCGAAAACAATAAGAAGTGGCAGTTAGCTAGAAAACTAGCTTGGGAACAAGAGAAGTCCAAATATATCAATAGTTGAATTCTTCATTTCTCCTCCCCATTTTAAAATCCGTCTATTTTAAACCATATTCGTACTAAATAATTTCCCAATCATTTATGAAGAAATATCATTTGCTTCCCTTGTGTGCTGCTTTCTTTTTCGGCAACAGCATTAGTGCCCAAAATGTAGTCTCAGAAAGTTTTATCTGGAACCTGAGCTACTTAAACGAGTTCAGCGTATCGCCTCAAAACAACAAAATTGTAGCTGGTATCAGAAAGAATAATCTAGCTGAAAACAAAGGCAATACAGATTTATTTGTGCTCAATACGAATGGATCAGGCATCACCCAAATTACAAATACCCCAGAATCTGAAAGCAATATTATCTTTTCGGCTGATGGGAATTTCATCTACTACCTAAGCAATGCGGGTGGAAAAAGCGAAATCTGGCGCATGAATGCGGATGGCTCAAATCCAACCGTAATTTCTAAATCTCAAAACGATATTGAAGGATTTGGTTTATCAGCCGACAATAAAAAGGCTTTTTTTATTAGCGAAGTAAAAATCTACAAAAACACAATAGACAAACATGCTGATCTTCAGAAAACAACTGGTAAAGTGTTTGATGGATTGATGTACCGCCATTGGATCTCTTGGGAGGATGGCCTCTTCAAGCATGTGTTTGTAGCAGATTTCTCTCAAAATGGATTAACAAATATCAAAGACATCATGCAGGGTGAACCCTACGATGCGCCTTTAAATCCTTTTGGTGGTGTTGAACAGATTTGTTTCAGTCCCGATGGCAATACCTTGGTTTACAGTTGCAAAAAGCTTGAAAAAACAGCTTATGCCACTTCTACGAATTCAGATTTATACGCTTACAATTTCCAAACAGGAGAAACTAAAAACCTTAGTGCTTTCAATAAAGGCTACGATTTGAATCCTCAATTCTCTCCCGATGGGAAATTCCTAGTTTGGAATTCTATGGAAAGAGATGGCTACGAAGCCGATAAAAACAGGTTGATGCAATTGGAAATAAGCACTGGAAAAACAACCGACTTAACTGATAAATTCGACCAAAACGCACAACAATTCGTGTGGTCTAAAGATGGCACTAAAATCTACTTTCTTTCGGAAACAATTGGAACTGTGCAGGTGTACGAGCTTACCAAAGGCAAAAGCATCAGCATAAAACAAATAACCAAGGGCAGACATAATTATAGCCACATCAGCTATGCAGAAAGCAACAAAAAACCAGTTTTGTACGGTACCAAAATGTCTATGGACAAACCAAATGAGTTGTTCAGCATCGATCCAAAAACAGGAATTGAAACTGCACTAACCAATATCAACACGCAAGCTTATGCAAATATTAAACTTGCCAAAGTTGAGCAGCGCTTTATCAAAGCCTCTGATGGACAAAACATCCAAACTTGGTTTATTTACCCACCAGATTTCGATTCTACCAAGAAATATCCTACCCTACTCTACTGCCAAGGCGGTCCGCAGAGTATGGTTGGGCAATCGTTTAGCACCCGTTGGAATTTCCAGTTGATGGCTGCAAAAGGATACATAGTTGTTGCTCCGAACAGAAGAGGTTTACCAGGTTTCGGACAAAAATGGAACGAACAAATCAGTGGCGATTGGGGCGGACAGGCCATGAGCGATTTGCTTTCTGCAATAGATTCTGCCTCTAAATTACCCTTCGTAAATGCTGGAAAACTGGGTGCTGTAGGCGCTAGCTTCGGCGGGTATTCAGTTTATTGGTTAGCAGGAAATCATGAAAACCGATTCAAAGCATTCATTTCACACTGTGGCGTTTTCAATTTAGAAAGCATGTATGGCCATACCGAAGAAATGTTCTTTATCAATTTCGATATGCAAGGCAGTTATTGGGACAACAAAACCATGTACGAGAAGTATTCTCCACACAATTACGTAAAGAATTGGAATACCCCGATTTTGGTAATCCACAACGAAAAAGATTTCCGTGTTCCATTGAGCGAGGGCATGCAAGCATTCAATGCAGCGCAGCTTCAAGGAGTGCCATCTAAATTTTTATACTTCCCAGACGAGGGTCATTGGGTTACCAAACCTCAAAATGCTGCACTATGGGCTAGAGAGTTTTACGAATTTTTAAATCAGTACCTAAAGTAACCCAAACAAAATGAAACAAACCACCAAAATTTTTGCTTTAATGGCAATTGGCTTAAGCGCCTGTAACAACAACAAAAAAATGAACAACACCGAAATGCCAGAGGCTCCTGTTGCGAACATTATTCCACACAAAATGGAGATCCATGGCGATGTAAGAATCGACAATTATTACTGGATGAATCAGAAAGATAGTCCAGAAGTTTTGGCCTACCTCAATGCCGAAAACGAGTATTTGAAAAAAGTAATGGCGCCAACCGAAAAATTCCAAGAAGCACTTTACAAAGAAATGCGAGACAGAATTCAGGAGAAAGATGAGTCTGTTCCAAGCCTCTACAACGGTTATTTTTATTATTCAAAATACGAAGAAGGAAAAGAACATCCCATTGCTTGCAGAAAGAAAGAAACATTAGAAGCTAAAGAAGAAATTGTAGTAGATTACAATTTATTGGCCGAAGGCCATGAGTTCTTCTCGCCAGGTGGAACCTCAGTTTCTCCAGATAATAAGTGGACATCTGTTGTTTACGACATAACGGGGAGATATCTGATGGAAGCCTATTTCAAAAACTTAGAAACAGGCGAAATGCTAAATTACAGTCTGCCTTTGTACAGTGGTGGTGTTTGGGCAGAAGATAGCAAGCATTTCTTTTATGCCAAAAAAGATGCTACTACGCTTAGAAGCTTCCAAATTTACAGACACGAATTGGGTAAACCCGGAGCGGATGTTCTGGTTTTTGAAGAAAAAGATGCACAATACAGCTGCGGAATTGGTAAAACTCGTTCAAAGAAATACCTTACAATTGGTTCTGGGAGCACCCTAACAACTGAATATCTATATCTTGATGCAAGCAAACCGCTTGAAGCTTTTAAAGTATTCAGCAAACGCAGCAAAGGTATTTTGTATGATGTTGATCATGCGAATAACCAATTCTACATCAATACAAACTGGGATGCCTTAAACTTTAAGTTGATGACTTGCTCGGAAGCAAACACAGATAAAGCTGCTTGGAAACCACTTATTGAACACAGAGCCGACGTATTGTTAGAAGGCTTCACGCTCTTTAAAACGCACATGGTTTTGCAAGAAAGAAAAGCAGGTTTAAATAATATCCGCATAAAAGCATTATCAGGTACAGAAGATTATCAATTAGCCTTTAACGACCCAACGTATATGGCCTATGTGAGTAGCAATCCAGAATTCGAAAGCACTAAACTGCGCTATTTCTACACCAGCTTAACCACGCCGAGTAGCACTTTAGATTACGATTTCACTACCAAAACCACCGAAGTTAAAAAAGAACAAGTGGTTTTAGGCAGTTTCGATAAGGAAGATTATACATCGGAAAGAGTTTTCGCTACTGCAAAAGATGGTACTAAAGTGCCCATTTCTTTGGTTTACAAGAAAGGCACAAAATTAGATGGAAGCGCTCCTGCCCTACTTTATGGTTATGGCTCTTATGGCGCATCAATGGATCCGTACTTCTCTTCAACCCGATTAACCATGTTAGACCGTGGATTTGTTTTCGCTTTGGCTCATATTAGAGGTGGCGAAGAAATGGGTAGACAATGGTATGAGGATGGTAAATTCCTTAAGAAAATGAACACCTTCACCGATTTTATTGCTTGTGCCGATTTCCTTACCGAAAACAAGTACACGAGCAACGATAAGCTTTTCGCCATGGGTGGAAGTGCAGGTGGGTTGCTTATGGGTGCGGTTGCCAATCTTGCGCCAGAGAAATTCAAAGGCATTGTTGCTCAAGTTCCTTTTGTGGATGTGGTAACTACTATGTTAGACGAAACGATTCCACTTACCACTGGCGAGTTTGAAGAGTGGGGAAATCCAAAAGATTCTGTTTACTATTTCTACATGAAATCGTATTCTCCGTATGATAATATAGAAGCGAAAAACTATCCGAATATGTTGATCACCACGGCATATCAAGACAGTCAGGTTCAGTATTGGGAGCCAGCCAAATGGGTAGCTAAATTAAGAGCCACGAAGACCGACAAAAATCTTCTGCTCTTTAAATGCGATATGGCAGCGAGCCATGGCGGCAAATCTGGCCGTTTCGAAAGTTTGAAAGACGATGCATTAGAGTTTGCCTTTATTTTCAATCTATTGGGAATTACGAAGTAGGTAAATTCCAATTTATATCAGAAAGCTCCAGTACTTCGGTATTGGGGCTTTCTTTTTTTCGGGTGATGATGGGGAGTGCTAATAAAAAGAACCGAATTAAAAACCACCAAACGTTGAAATATTCGGCACCACATCCCCCGAAAAGAAAAATAAAAAACATTCTAAATT
>DAIRTB010000143.1:0-6076 GCA_036804105.1 Bacteroidota bacterium
TTTTCAGCAATCGATCGGGAGCCTGTGCCATAGATGGCTTCACTTTCCTGAAGCAGAATACTAAATCCAAGGCTATCAGCTTCTTTGGTAAATCCGAAATATTCTTCAAAAACCAATTTCCCTTTGTTGTTAGCAGTTAAGCGATGCTCAGAAAAATCGTACATCAATATAACATCTGCTCGCTTCATCGTTACAAATAAAAAGTTCTCGTTTACTTCGAAGGCATTCGAAATGGGTTTTACTTCAGGTGCATAGGCCAAAGAAAATTCAAACGCTGCATAAGGTGTTTCTTTATAGGTAATTCTAAATGCCTCATGTGGCAAAGCTTGTATGTAGATGTATTTACCTTGATCGAACAACTGAATTTCTGTGGTGCCTACTACAACTTTGGGCGCTTCTGTCCGTGCGGAAATTGAATTTGCTAAAAGTAAAAACAACAAATGGATGGATAAACGCATAAGGATTCTGTTAAAAAACTAGGTTAAAAGAAGTTAGCGTAATAATACAGATTTTACTTTATGCATTAAAATCTTGAGGCCTAAATGGGATCTGCTGAAAAACTAAAATTTTATACTTTTTACCACATAGGAAAAGAAAGCAGTAACTCTCTGCGACCTCCGTTTAATCTCCTTTACTCTGTGGTTAAAAAACGCTCAAAGAGTCTGGTTTAATATTGGATTCTTTAAGCTTGGGATTCCTTTTAACCACAGGGCTACCAGAGAAGGCACAGAGGAAAAGAGAAAAACCCTATATTATTCTATGTGGTTAAAAAAACTATCCTTGTATTGAAAATATAACATAAAGGTTTTTCAGCAGACCCTAAATAAGATTTCCTCGAAAAGCTGCGTTATATCCACATGCAAAAAATCTACCCAATATTTTTCTTTTTTTTATGGGTGATGATGGGCCGCTCGCATCCATCCCTTACTGCGCAGATTAACAGCTTTCAGGATCGATTAGCAGCTGCTGCCATCACCCTAACAAATCAAAACGTAGTCTATACTCCTGATTATGTGGTTATTCCCTACCCAAATGGCGATGTTCCTGCCAACACTGGTGTCTGCACCGATGTGGTAATAAGAGCGTATAGAATGCTGAATATCGATCTTCAAAAAGAGGTGCATCTTGACATGAAACAAAGCTTTAAGTTGTACCCCAAAATCTGGGGCTTGCCCAAGCCCGATACCAACATAGACCACAGAAGAGTACCCAATTTAATGACTTTTTTCCAGCGGAAAGGAACTGCTTTAGGCAAGAGTGCCAAGGCAGAAGATTATTTACCTGGCGATATTGTTTGCTGGAATTTACCTGGAAATCTTACCCATATTGGTATTGTTTCTAACCAAAAATCTAAAGATGGTAAGCGCTTCCTCATGGTGCACAATATTGGCGGCGGACAAGTGCTTGAAGATTGCTTGTTTTCTTTCACCATTATTGGGCACTACCGCTACGGTAAGTAGGTTTAATTAAGCATTTTCTGATACATCTTCTTCAGCTTTTGTGGAGGCACCTTAGCAAAAAAAGCCATGAATACAATAAAATTTGCCGCCTGAACCCTTGCCCAAGCATTTTTTTCATACTTCCGAGCAGAAACTAAAATGTCTTTCTGAATAATTTTGAAAGGAAAACGCTTTCTTAAACGGATGATAATATCGTAATCTTCCATAATTACATAGTACTCATCAAATCCACCAAGTTCTTGAAACACCTCCTTTTTAATGTAAAGCGTCTGATCGCCACCTCGGCACATAATGCCCGAAAATCTGGTAAAATAAGCATTGCATTTCAACAATTTCCTAGGCGAATTGAATTGATATCGGTAGCAGCCCGCTGGAAAACCTTCCGAAATTCCTTGCAGAATATCGTTGGCAAATTCTGGTCTTAAAATAACATCGGCATGGATAAAATAGAGAATTTCTCCTGTAGCATTTGCTGCACCAATATTCATTTGTTTCGCTCGAAAAGCATTTTCTACCCGAAATATTCTTATGCCATGTTGTGTAGCAATTGCAAGCGTATTATCTGTACTGCCTCCATCCACCAAAATAATTTCTTCAATGTGCTGAGGGTTTTCCTTAAAGAACTTCAATAATCGCTCAAGATTTTCGGCTTCGTTAATGGTGGGTATAATTATGGAAATCATGTAGGTTCAAAATTAGCCCATTTACGTTGATGATTTCCAGTTGGATTAACAGAAATAAAAAATCCCACCAAAAGTGGGACCAAAAAGGTGTGTGAAATTTATATTTTCGGAATTTTTAAGGGGTTCTTCATCCAAACCTGATCGTCTACCACCGTTTGCACATAATACAAGGAGTCTGGAAAATACGAGGCATCAATGGCATAATTAATTACTTTGTTGCCCTTAGCAACCATATCAGTTTTAAAAATTTCTCTTTCTAAAGTTCCATTTCTATTGATAAGTGCCACATGCACCTTCCGATCTTTTGATAAGGTTAATTCAATCTTTCCTTCAAATTTCACTTTGTATTGCGTAGCCTGCATCTCATAATTTCGGTTGTAATCTTTCGGGTCTGGCTTCGGCGGTATTGGCAAACCCGTTATTCTGGCCAATTCCTTTTGTAGGATTATTGCCGTATCTGCTCTATACCCAGCTATGTGTTCAAGCGGTTGTTTATTGGCAAGGGTCCAAAAAGCGTATTGGGTCTCTGGAACGTGAATCTTTCGCTTAGCAATAAATACAGCAAAGGCTTGCATATTGGGTCTAGCATCAAGCTCACCTATTTTGTATTTCGAGGCCGTGGTAGGTGCAGCATCAGAAGATTCGATACAATATGCTCGCAGCGGTCTTTTAATGGTTGCGCCCGGATTTAGGGTAAGCAAAATATCTTCTGCAAGAATAAAGTTCTGCTCACTTTCGTATGCAGGATTAAAAACAGCGCCCGCATTTAGTTGATAGGTTACCGATTTCGAGGTAGGGTTGTTCAGTTTGAGTAAAAACGGAAATGTGTAGTGATTTCCACTTTCATTCACCATTAATTCTGCTTTAACTTCTGAACTCAAATTGTTAGCTGAATACTTAAATGCCATTAAAAAGATAGCACTTGATAATAAGATGATTTTCATGTTATTTGTGTGTGTTAAGCAACTGAAACGCAATGCTTTGACCCAATGATATTTAAAACTGGAAGTTTGATAAATCTTAACAAATAAAGAAATTTTAGCCTTAGATGTTTAGCTGTAAAATGGTTTCTTAACATTTTAATCGTTTCATCAAAACATCATTTTTTAGTCAGTTTGCTTTTTGGAACACAAGATCCGTATATTTGCGGTAAATTTAGAAAAGTTGGCTAAAACAGTATATCTCACCAGAAAAGAGCAATTTAATGCAGCGCATAAATTGTACAACCCAACGTGGGACGATGCGAAGAATGAAGAAGTGTTTGGTAAATGTGCCAATAAAAACTGGCATGGCCATAATTTCGACCTATATGTTACCATAAAAGGTAGTCCAGATCCAGAAACAGGGTTTGTAATCGACCTTAAAAAACTGAGAGACATAATTAGAGTTCGGGTGGTAGATGTATTAGACCATAGCAACTTAAATATAGACGTCCCTTTTTTGTCTGGTATGATGGCATCAACCGAAAACATTGCCATTGCCATTTGGGATCAACTAGCGCCAGAATTAAATACAGAAAATCATCAATTGCATTGCATAAAGCTCTACGAAACCGAAAGAAATTTTGTAGAATATTACGGCGAATAACGCAAAACTTGGCCAATTCAACTTAATTGGTTATTCTTGAAACTTAATTTTTAAACATGAAACAAGCCTACATATTTCCAGGCCAAGGTGCGCAATTTCCTGGCATGGGTAAAGATCTTTACGATAATTCTGATCTCGCCAAAGAATTATTTCACAAGGCAGATGAAATTCTAGGTTTCAAGATTTCTGATGTGATGTTCAGTGGATCTGAAGAAGATTTACGTCAAACCAATATTACCCAACCAGCTATTTTCCTTCATTCTGTAATTCTAGCCAAACTTTTAGGCGAAAGTTTCCAACCAGATATGGTAGCCGGCCACTCGCTTGGCGAGTTCTCCGCACTTACTGCCACCGGCTATTTGAGTTTCGAAGATGGATTAAAACTGGTTCAAAAAAGAGCCACAGCCATGCAAAAAGCCTGCGAACTTGAACCCTCAACCATGGCTGCTGTACTTGGACTTGCAAACGAAATTGTAGATGAGATTTGTGCTTCCATTCCAGAGGTGGTTGTTCCAGCTAACTACAACTGTCCAGGCCAACTAGTTATTTCTGGAAGCATTGCAGGAGTAGATTTAGCAATTGAGAAATTAACCGAGGCTGGAGCAAGCAGGGTTATAAAACTTGCAGTGGGCGGCGCCTTTCACTCACCCTTAATGGAGCCTGCAAGAGTAGAATTAGAAGCTGCAATTTTGGCTACTCCTTTCAATAATGGCAGCTGTCCGGTTTATCAGAATGTGGTTGCTAAGGCGGTTACAGATCCTGAAGCC
Organism: Bacteroidota bacterium; assembly: GCA_036804105.1. Lineage (GTDB taxonomy): Bacteria > Bacteroidota > Bacteroidia > UBA7662 > DAIRTB01 > DAIRTB01. The sequence goes on from DAIRTB010000143.1 coordinate 4,498, forward strand.
ATTAAAAGCAATTTAATTGCTCAATTAACTGGCCCAGTAAAATGGACGCAATTAGTAGAACAAATGTTGACAGATGGTGCAGAAAAATTCATAGAAGTAGGTCCTGGAAAAGTGTTGCAAGGTTTGGTTAAAAAGGTTGATCGTAAAATACCTACGGAGAGTGCGGTTGTAGGGTAAGATTGGAAAAATATTAAAAGCCTTTCCTAGACAATATTCATCAATAATAAAGTTCTTCATAAGATTAAAAAACGAGGCTGAATAAAATAATGAAAACAATGTTTCAATATTTGGAAACTTTTATTATTTTTACAATGTTAAAAAGCAACTTTGAATGAGATATTTTGAGACAAAATTTTTAGAAGAAGCAGACAAGTTCATTTCAGGACTCGACCTAAAAACAGTCAAAAAAATCTTTTACAATATTGACCTTGCGGAACAGACCAATGACTCAAAACTTTTTAAAAAATTACAAAATGAAATTTGGGAGTTTCGGACAAAATACGCAGGACTTCAAATTAGACTTCTTGCATTTTGGGATAAGTCTGATAACAATGATACCTTGGTTCTGGCGACACACGGGTTCATAAAGAAAGTTGATAAAGTTCCAGCTAAGGAAATTGATCGGGCTGAAAGACTAAGAGACAAATATTTTGACAACAAACTAAAAAAGTAATTATTATGCCAACTAAACAATTAAAAACCTATACGCTTGCCGAAATGAAAGACAAGTATATCGGCAAAGTCGGAACACAAGAACGTGACGAATATGAATACGAACTTCGTATGGACGTTTTAGGAAAAATGATTAAAGCCGCAAGACAAGAAAGAAACTTGACTCAAGAGGAGCTTGGAAGAATTGTAGGAGTGCAAAAAGCTCAAATTTCAAAACTCGAAAGTAGTGCTAATAGTGCAACCATTGATACGATATTAAAAGTGTTCAAAGCATTAAAGGCAGAAATCAATTTTAACGTAAAACTTGAAGACAACTTTGTAAAATTAGCCTGACAGATAAGAAAGATGAACGACCAACAACATACAAAATCACAAACTTAGATTATTTGCGAAACTATAAGTTTTCTATTTTATCAAAAAACTTATTTTAAGTTTCTAGGATTATTTAAACAATCATCACTTTTGTTACCTCAAAACCGCTAATTCCAGTCTCTATTTCTAATAACATTGCCTTCTACAATGTAGGCAATTTCTTGGGCTATGTTAATGATATAATCGCCAATACGCTCTACTTTTCGCACAATGGTTAAGAGGAAAAGTGCATGTAGAACATCGTTCTCATCGTCCATTTCACATAAATAGGCGGCTAAAACGCTATTAGCGCTTAGGTTAATTTCGTCTAATGCTTCTTCTTTTTTGAGCAGTGCTATTGCCAAATTCGCATCTTTAGTTCTGAAAGCTTCCTGTAATGAAGTCATCATTTCGGCAACAATCTCGGTCATTTCTGGCAGATGAAGCTCTCTTAAAATGGTTTTATCGAACTCATCAGTAGAGTCTAGCAAATAACGAACAATTCCGTTACTGTTATCGCTAATGCGTTCTAAGTTAAGAGAAATTTTATTACAAG
>DAIRTB010000144.1:0-6046 GCA_036804105.1 Bacteroidota bacterium
GATGCAGAATTTCAGAAGCTTATTAATCAAACAGAATCAGACGTGGTTTCTAACTTAGGAAGTGTAGTTGGAATTGCAGAATCGCTTGCAAACTACCACACTTATTACGGCGATGCCAATTTGATCAACACAGAAATAAATCGTTACTTAAAAGTTACAAAAGCCGACTTAAAAAGAGTTGCAAAACAATATTTCGTTCCACAAAATAGAGTGGTTTTATACTACTTACCAAAACCAACTAACTAAGCTTCAAGTAAATCATGAAAAATATATTCACCCTTTTATTGCTGTTTACCTCGCAGCTGTTATTCGCTCAAATAGATAGAAGTAAAGCGCCTTCTGCTGGTCCGGCTCCCAAATTACAGATGGGTAAATACGAAAGTTTTACCCTACCAAACGGACTACAAGTTTTTGTTGTTGAAAACAGAAAACTTCCCGTTGTTTCCTTCAATTTAAGATTAGACAAAGACCCGATAATTGAAGGTAAAAACGCAGGTTTATCAGATTTAACAGGTCAAATGCTTGCTCGTGGTACAAAAAACGCAACGAAAGCACAAATAGACGAATCGATTGACAAAATAGGTGCTCAATTTAGCGCTAGTTCAGAAGGATTTTATGCCTCATCACTCAAAAAACACCAAAAACAACTTTTAGAGGTTGTAAGCGACGTTTTATTAAACCCAACATTTCCAGAGGAAGAATTAGAAAAATTGAAAAAACTTCAGGTTCAATCTATCGTTTCTGGAAAAAGCTCTGATGCAGCCATAGCTAGAAATGTGAGAAGTGCTATAAATTTTGGGAGTAATCACCCTTACGGCGAGGTAGTATCCGAGAGCAGTATAGAAAGCATTAATGCTGAAATGTGCAAAGACTATTACAACACATTTTTCAAAGCAAATATTGGTTATTTGGCCATTGTAGGTGATATCAATTTAAATGAAGCTAAACAATTAGCAAGCACTTATTTTGGCAATTGGAAAGCTGGAGACGTACCGAGCATAAAATATCCAGAGGCTCAACTACCAAGTTCTACACGTGTGGCAATTGCAAATAAAGTGGGCGCAGTGCAATCTAATATTGCGGTTACCTACCCAGTAAATTTAAAATTTGGTCATCCAGATGTTATACCTGTTAGTGTTATGAATGAAATTTTAGGAGGAGGTAGTTTTGGTGCTCGTTTAGTTCAAAACCTTAGGGAAACAAATGCATGGACTTATGGAGCCTATTCTAACCTATCGCCAAATCAAGTAAATAGCTTGTTTTTTGCTGGTGCAAATGTTAGAAACTCAGTTACTGACAGCGCAGTTATGGAAATTCTAAAAGAAATGGCTAGAATGCGTACAGAAAAAGTTAGTGATGACGCTGTAAAAAATGTACTTAGCAGAATGTCTGGCGCATTTGCAAGATCTTTAGAAAGTCCTCAAACCATTGCTAGATTTGCTTTAAACACTGCTATTTATAAACTTCCTGCGGATTACTATGTAAACTACCTTGAAAATCTAAATAAGGTTACTGCAGATCAGATTCAAGAAGTTGCAAATAAATACATCCAACCAGAAAATGCAAACATCGTAATTGTTGGTAATCGAAACGAGGTAACCCCAATGATGGAAAAGTTTGGCACCATTAAGTTTTACGATTTTTATGGTAATGAAGTTAAAAAAGCTGCCACACCGCTTCCAGCAGGATTAACTGCAGCAAAAGTAATAGAAGATTACATCATCGCTCTCGGTGGAGTTAAGAACCTTAAAAAAGTTAAAGATGTAACATCCGTTTATGTAGCTGAAGTTCAAGGCACCAAGTTAGAAATAACAAACCAGCAAAAAGCCCCCAATAAATCGCTCAATAAAGTTGAGGCAAATGGGGTAATAATGCAAAAAACTACCTTTAATGGCACAACTGGAAAACAAAATTCTATGATGGGCAATAAGGTTTTAGAAGGCAAAGATTTGGAAGAATTGAAATGGGAATCTTATCTTTTTGGTGAGTTAAATTATGCAACTTTAGGCTTTAAAATGGAATTAACTGGTATTGAAGAAATTGAAGGTCAAAATGCTTATGTAGTCGAGGTAACCAACCCAGCTGGAACAAAATCTACTCAATATTATAGCACTTCAACCAACCTAAAAATTCGGGAAATGAAAACCATGGATACCCCAAATGGGCAATTTACTCAGGTTACAGATCTTAAAGATTATAAAGCAGTTAATGGCGTAATGTTTCCACACACCGTTGTTCAATCTTTTGGCCCTCAAAATATTGAGTCTAAAATTAAAACCCTTACAGTTAATGGTAAACTGAAAGACGACGTATTTAATTGATAATGGACAATGGAGATTGGACAATGGAGATTGGAGAATGGAGAATGGTGAATGGAGAATGGTGTCCATGCCTAAATTAGATTTACATAATTCTTAATTCTTAATTCCTAATTCTTAATTCTTAATTCCTAATTCTTAATTCTTAATTCCAAATAAAGCGGTTGGTGTTTACTCATCAACCGCTTTTTTTGTTGGTTGATAAAGAAACTGATAAGTTTAAATTAATACCAGTTTCCAAATTATCTTTGCTCTTAAAATAAATAAATATGAAAGCCTACGTCGTTTCTGCTATTGGATTATTAGTTTGGGTTCTTCAATCTACTGTTCTAGTGGCTCAAAAAACAGATAACAGCGGAATTCTTTGGAGCACAGATTGGAGTCCTAATAATAAATACATTGCTGTAGGGGGAAATACAGACACCCTAAAAGTATTTAATACAAAAGAGTACCAGTTGATTAAGGCATATCCCGTTAAACGCACCATAACTTGTGTAAAATTTCATCCTTATAGAAACATGCTCGCTGTAACTACTCAACTGTCTTCCGATAATTCTTTTATTATTAACCTAGACACTGGGAAAAAGATTGAACTACAAGGAATCTCTGCAGATGGTGCAAGGGGTTTAGATTGGAGCTTAACTGGCGAATATTTGTTAGTTGGAGACAATGATGGCGTAATAACTATTTTCAACCTTGATGGAAAAATAATTCGTCAGATTGAACAAGAAAACTCTAAAAGTATTACGTCTTTGAGTTGCCATCCCCATAAAAATACCTTTGTTACGGTGGGAGATAAAATTCGGATTTATAGTTTTGCAGGCACATTATTAAACACCATTGTATCTAGACCAGAGGCAGAAAATCTGCTAATTCTTTGTGTTACTTGGCATAAATCGGGCAAATTTTTTGTTACGGGCGATTATGGCGATCTTGGTAAAAAACATCCACCAGTTTTACAATTCTGGAGCGAAGCAGGTGAACTTATTCGAACTATTAGCAAAAGTGATACGGAGATTAGAAACCTTCGTTGGAGTAATAAAGGCAATAAATTGGCCGTAACAAGCGACTGCCTTAGAATTCATGATGAGGAAGGCAATCTATTATTTACCGGCTATTCTTTGGATCCACTTTGGTCTGTAGCTTGGAATAATAATGGATCTAGAATTGTTACAACCGATAGAGAAAGAAACATTTCAATTTGGAATAATCTTGCAGAATTTAATCGATCAATTTCCAATTAAGAATTAGAAAATTAAAATTAGTAGTCTATCTAATAAGGAATCGTGAATTAATATTTTATAAATATTTTACTAAAATATAATTTTTTTAATTTTATATAAATAAAGTATTTATTTATACAATGCATAATGAAGTTGCCACTCAATATGTGAAAGTTTTACAGTTAACTGAAAGAAGTCGTTAACTTTAGGTTGGTAAGCGTCTCATTGGTTAGCTGTACAATTTGCTTTCTATTTTACACTTATTTTTTGAAGAAAAATTTTGTAATAAGCCAGTGGAATAACCCGCCGTCAAACAGTTTTAGCAATTAAGAAATCTCCTATTTCCTACTTCTTAATTATCAATTAAAAAGGGTATCCAATCGCAATATTCAATACCAGATTTTCTCTTCGCCAAGTTTTGTCTCCTAAAGCGATTTTCTGAGCTACAAGTCGTTCATTTTCAGGAAGCCACGGTTTTACAAGTGGAAATGCAAGGTCTAACCTAATGATAAAAAACGAAGCATCGGCTCTAATTCCAAACCCAGTGCCAACCGCCAATTGCTTGTACCAGTTGCTTGTAAATTTACCGCCCGGCGTGCTCGGATTTTCGTTTATGTTCCATAGATTTCCAACATCGGTAAAAATTGCACCGTTTACAATGCTATAAATAGGGAATCGATATTCTAAGTTTCCTTCAATTTTTATATCCCCACTTTGATCGAAAAAGGTTTCTGCCGAAATGGAATCTGGCCTGTAAGTTCCTGGTCCTAAAGACCGCACTCTAAAGGCTCTTATTGAGTTTGGACCGCCCGTAAAAAACTGTTTCACAAAAGGCATGGTGCTGCTGTTTCCATAACTAAAACCTACGCCAGCATATGTTCTAGCCACAATTTGCGATTTTCTATTGATGCGATAGTAATAGCGAACATCGTTGGTAATCCTTGTAAATTGTGCAAAAGGCGTACCCAAAATCGTATTTGGTTCCTCCGGATTTTGAACTTCTCCCGTAAATGTTCTAAATGCCAATCCCGCTACATTTCCAGAGAAATCTACTATTCCATTGTAATAAATATTGTGTTTAGAACGATCTAGCAAGCCATTATAGGTAAAGCCATAACTGCTTCCAATAATAAACTGCTGATCAAAACTTCTTCTGAGAAGTGGATTTCCTGAAAGAATTTCTTCAAAACTTTCTGAAGTGTTGGCCAACTGAACCAAGTTTAAGACAATCGGTTTCCAGTCGTGCTGTTTTTTAGGTGTTTCAAACCAATTGTAGCCCAAACTCATCTTATAAGAATTCAGCCTAAAAAATTGGGTTCTGTTTAGTAGTTCAATTGCCGCACTTATTTTTGTTTGATGTACCTGCCTAGTAACTTTTTCTAGAGGTTCCCAAGGCGCTAAAAATCTGGCGAACACCAATTCTGAACTCAAACCAACTTCAATTGAATTGAGATTCTGGCCTGGCAATCTAGATAATTGGGTTTCGAAACCAAGGTTTACAGCAATATTTAATTGCTCGCCACCTTTAAATACGTTCTTGTTTTTGTAGGTTCCCACCAACGCCGGGCCAGCAAAATTGTTCGATTTAGAAACTGCCGATGCTTCCAACCTCAAGCTTTTCTTCTTTGCGGGCGTTAGTTGAATGTAAGCGTCCAAGCAATTTGAGGTAGAATCTTTCACCTCCTCAAAATACACCGTAGCATATTGAAACATGCCCAAACCGATGAAACGATTTATGGTAAGTTGATGGTCTTCAATGTTATAGATCGTTCCCTTGTCCCAATAAATGTACCGATTAAATAATTCTGGGCGGTAAGTTTCTGAAGGATCGTAATACATAAATCTACCCTTGAAATCTTTGAAGACCACGTTGGTGTCGGGGTTGCTCAAACTGTAATTCGAAATAACTTTGGTGTTCCGAATGTTGTAAGGTTTTAGGTAAGCTGGAGTTACGCCCTTTTTTACATCTAAAACCATGGTAAACTCGTTGCTGTTTTGCGCAGTGTCAATCAAAAACTTCAGGTAATCGGCATTGAAATTATAGTAACCGCTTTTTTTCAGAAAGTTATCTATGCGTTCTCTTTCGGTTTTCAACTGATTTAAATCATAAATCCGATTGGGTCTAAGTCGTGTTCTTCTAATTGCGAGCTGGATATTCCGCATCAAATCGGTAGAATCGCTGCTTAATTTATATGATTTTAGTCGATAAGGTTCGTCTAAAACAACCGAATAAATCACTTTTGCACGGCGTCTTTTTTTAATTATTTCGCTGCTAACTTCCGAATGAAAATGGCCTAGATTCTGCAATCTATTTCTAATTAAAGTCTCTGTTCTGGCAGGATTTACATCGCTTAACAAAACAGGTTCTTCTCCCCTTTTGGCAAAGGCTCGTTTAATAAAATTTGCATTGCTCGACGAATCGCCAATATTGTAAAAATAAAGACGAACCCACATGCCCAAAAAAGTGCGGTTAGGGTCTGGCTTAATTACTTCCTCTACGGGAGA
>DAIRTB010000145.1:0-6045 GCA_036804105.1 Bacteroidota bacterium
AATGGGCGTAAGAACTAGCCGATGGGTAACCATGCACGGTATCGCTTTCAACATAAATACCAACCTAAATTACTTCGATTATATTGTTCCTTGTGGCATCAGAGATAAGCAAGTAACCTCTATGGAGAAAGAATTGGGACACCAAGTAAATTTTCAGGAAGTGAGCAAGCTATTGAAAGAAAAGTTATCGTTGGTTATGGAGTTTGAGTATACATCTTAATGTTGAATTGAGCACAATTTAACCCTTGAATGTTAAAACCAAAGCTCAGCGAGGAATAGAACCATTAAGGAATTAAATCTAATTAAGGGCTAAAGCATCCAAGATTCTTTTGATAAGCGAAGCGAACAAAGAAACCTTAATAACTTCTTAATTCCCCTTAATTCCTTAATGGTTAAAAAGCTGAGCGGAGCGAAAATATCACCAGTTAGAAAAAGCAAAATCTAATGTTATAGTAACCTAGTTTAGAACTTTGCTGAAATTGAACAGGTAAAAATTGCATACCCAATCATCACCCAAAAAGATTAAAACACCCGAAAATTGGCTGCTATCGTGGTATTAACCACTAATTTTTGTACTTTCGAACACTACAAAATATGAAAAAGCGCTTACCACTACACGTTCGAATTTTAATTGGCCTTGGTTTGGGATTGGTTTGGGGATTCATTTCCAGCCTTACCGGTTTAAACGATTTTACCGTTGATTGGGTGAAACCCTTCGGTACCATTTTTGTAAACCTGCTGAAACTCATTGCAGTTCCATTAGTAATTTCCAGTTTAATTGTAGGCGTTACCAACCTTAAAGACGTCTCTAAACTTTCTAGAATGGGATTCAAAACCATTTTAATTTATACGAGCACAACTGTTATCGCCATTACCATTGGTTTAGCTTCCGTAAACATCATAAAACCTGGCACTTATCTTAGTATTGAAAAAAGAGAACAACTAAAAGCGAGATTCGCAACAGATGCCACTAGTAAAGCTGAAAAAGCAAATGAAGTTGCCGAAAAAGGGCCCCTTCAACCCTTAATTGACATTGTACCCGAAAACATTTTTAAAGCATTTACTGATAATGGAAGCATGTTGCAAGCTGTTTTCTTCGCTGTTTTTTTCGGAATTGGAATGGTTTTATTGCCAGGTGAAAAAACAGCTGGTGTTCGGCTCTTTTTCGATGGCGCCAACGAAATTATTTTAAAGTTGGTGGATATTATTATGCTGATGGCTCCAATAGGCGTTTTTGCATTAATCTCTGCTTTAATGGCAGAATTCGCTGGAGACAACCCCGCCGATTCTCTTGAATTGCTCAAAGCACTTGGTTATTACAGTCTAACAGTAATATTGGGCTTATTGCTTGTTTCCTTTATCGTTTATCCAATTATATTGAAATTTTTAGGTAAATACCCAGTTAAAAGATTCTTTAAAGGAATTGCCCCAGCTCAACTATTGGGTTTTTCAACCAGCAGCTCGAATGCAACCTTACCAGTTACCATGGAGCAAGTTGAAAAGGAACTTGGGGTGAGCGAAGAAGTAAGCAGTTTTGTGTTGCCTTTGGGTGCTACCATCAACATGGATGGAACTTCCCTCTACCAATCAGTTGCCGCAGTATTTATTGCCCAAGCTTTTGGCACAGAACTAACTTTAGCAGATCAACTAACCATTGTTCTAACCGCAACTTTAGCTAGCATTGGCTCGGCAGGTGTTCCAGGAGCAGGCATGGTAATGTTGGTAATTGTCTTAGAATCAGTAGGGTTAGATCCTGCCGGTCTAGCTTTAATTGTTGCGGTCGATAGAATTCTAGACATGATGCGCACTGTTGTAAACGTTACTGGCGATGCCATGGTATCAGTGGTAATCGGCAGAATGGAAAACCAAATTGACTTACCAAAAACAGAATGAGAAATTTAATTATCCTCTTAACATGCACTTTTTTATTCTCCTGTGGAAGCAAAAAAGAAGAAGTAGAAACCTTGATTGTAAATGCAAAAATTTATAGTGTAGACTCTAGTTTCACTACCTACGAAGCTATGGCCATTAAAGCGGGTAAAATTGTTGCTTTGGGAACAAAGGAAGAATTGGAAGCCAAATTCAATGCAACAAAAACCATAGATTATGCAGGCAAATTTATCTATCCAGGTTTCCACGATGCGCACTGCCATTTTTATGGTTTTGGCTTAACCTTGAGTAAGGTTGATTTAACAGGTTGCAAATCGCCAGAAGAGTTGGTAGATCGAGTGGTTGAACATGCAGCCAAGCACAATTCGAATTGGATTCAAGGAAGAGGTTGGGATCAAAATCTATTTCCTGGTAAGCAATACCCAGATAATAAACGTTTAAACGAACTATTTCCAAACAGACCCATCATTCTTAAAAGAGTGGATGGCCATGCGGCTTTGGTAAATAAATACACTTTAGAACTTGCAGGCATCACTGCCGACACTAAAATTGCTGGTGGTGAAATTTTCTTTGATCAAGGTGTTTTGGTAGATCAAGCAGTAGATATTGTTGAACAGATTATCGACAAAGAATCTCGAGCCGAGCAAATTGAAGGATTGAAGAAATCTCAAGCGATAGCTTTGAGCTACGGATTAACCTCTGTTTCTGATGCTGGTTTACCCGCCGATGTAGTGAAATTAATCGACAGCCTTCAGAAAGCAGATGTATTGAAAATTAGGGTTTATGCTATGTTGAATCCAGATTCTGCCTCTCTAACGCAATTCATTCAGAATGGACCATATCTAACTGATCGACTAACGGTTCGGAGCGTAAAAGCTTATGGGGATGGTGCTTTAGGTTCTCGAGGCGCTTTCTTGTTGAGTCCGTATCATGATCGACCTGAAACGAGAGGATTTTCTTTGTACGATTCTACTTTCTATGCCAATTGGGCCAAAACTTGCTTCGAAAATGGTTATCAGCTCAACACGCATTGCATTGGCGATGCCGCTAACCGCATGATGCTAAGCATTTATGCCAATACATTACCCTTAAACAACGATTTGCGGTGGCGCATTGAACACGCACAAGTTGTGCATCCAGACGACAGAGCGAAATTCAAAGAGTTTGGTATTATTCCATCGGTGCAACCAACGCATGCAACATCAGATATGCCTTGGGCAGGAGAACGTTTGGGCGATCGGATTACCTACGCATATCCTTACCAGGACCTCTTAAAAATGCGTGGCGTTATTGCCATCGGCAGCGATTACCCAGTTGAAGATGTGAATCCGCTTTTTGGATTTTACGCTGGAATAAGCAGAAAAGATAAAACAGGAGCGCCCAAAGCAGGATTTTTACCTGAGCAAGCTTTAACTCGCCAACAAGCACTACAAGGCATGACGGTTTGGGCAGCTTACAGTCAGTTCGAAGAAACCTTCAAAGGTTCTTTGAAAGTAGGCATGCAAGCCGATTTCGTAGTGATGGAACAAGATTTGATGACCATGCCAGAATTGGAAATCCCAAAAGCGAAGGTTCTAGAAACCTGGATTGCAGGTGAGACGTTGTTTAAGGGGAAGTAAGGAAAAATGAAAACCAGTAACAATACCCTTGATGTTGATTATATTGGTGGTTTAGGCTTATAAACAACCTTGGAGGAGAAGAAGCTAATTGAATATTTCAGTAAAAACAAAGCTGAGAATCAAGCCAAAGCGATAAAAATGTAGCAACTAAAGCTTAGTCCACGAAAGTTTCTTTAATTACTTTTTTTACTTTTTCTATTTCCAATTCAGTTAACGATTGAAATCGTGTTATTACTCTTGCTCTATCAATAGTTCTGATTTGATCTATTGCTACCCATCCTTTTGTTTCTCTATGTCTTAATTCAATTCTTGTGGGGTATGGTTTTGAACTAATTGTAATTGGCGCAATAACTATAGTCTGCAAGTATTTATTCATTTCATTTGGTGATAAAACAATGCAAGGTCTTGTTTTCTTCATTTCGCTTCCAATCGTTGGGTCAAGATTTACCAATACGATGTCGTATTGGTTTACTTGTTCCATTCTTCGAAGTTTTCATCTTCAAAAACATCATCTATAAGGAGTTTGTCGTCCCCATTTTCATGCATCTTTTGAAATGCCTTTTCCCAACCTTTTCTTGGTTCAATTTTTGGTTTTAAACTGATAAAACCTTCCTCAAGAGTTAATACAACTTTATCAATGATGCTGTATTTCTCCAGAATTGTTTTGGAAAGCCTAATTCCTTTAGAATTTCCGATTTTTATTATTGATAGTTCCATAACTGAATATTTGTAGGTACAAAGTAATTACAAAATTTTGGATTTTCCAAATTGTTGGTTTATAAATCGTCTAAGTAAATTAGTGTTTCACTGTGTTTTAAAATCTTGGTTTATTCCAAAATATATTTCATCAAAGTGGCAAAAAAGGACTGCCCAATTCAAACTTTCGTCGAATACCGTTAGATCGTCAGAGCTAGTGTAATAAAAACTATCGAAGTATTTTATGAGTATTTCCCAAGGTACAATCATTGCATTTCTCATGTCCCAAGAAAGGAAAACAGGTTTATCTATAGGAAATCCAAATTCGTGGAGCCATATTTTTATTTCATTTTCGTTATCGTCTAAAATGGAATAGCTTTCAACAGATTTAAAGAAATCTTTTTTAAAGGGGATTTCTTTATGCAATTCTTTCTCTGAAACATAATCCCATAAGAATTTCGCAGCTTCTTTATTTAAAGGTTTTAATTGTTCAAGGTTATGATCTGGTAGTCCGACAAAATTCTTATCGGTAAAACGCCATTTTAATTCAAATGCATCAAATTGGATGATGTGTTCCGATATATTTTTGAAGGATACAGACATTTGTTTGATGGCAAATTATGCTATTTGATTTATTACTTTCCAACGGACAAATTCAAATTAGGCAATTCAATTTGAAATTTAACTTTGGCCCGCAGTGCGGTAAAGACTCTTAATAGGGTTTCCATTGTTGCATTGTTGGCATTGCTTTCAAGACGTGAAATTTGAGCTTTCTGAACTCCAATAAGTTTCCCTAATTCTTCTTGAGTTAAATTCCTTTCTTTTCGAGCCTGTTTAATTGCTTTACCGATTAGGTCCATTTGAAGCTCATATTCAAATAGTTCTCTTTCTGGCGTTCCTACTTTTCCAATAAGTTTGTCTTGAACTTCGTCTAATGTGTGGCTTTTCATTTTTTGTTGTTTTTTAATTGTTTTTCTTCAAAGTATTTAGACCGAATGCTTGTCGCTTTTTGAATTTCATTTTCTGGAATCTTACTTCGCTTTTTAACAAAACCGTGAGTAGATATCACCAAAATTTCTGCTGAAGTATTCTTATCCCAAAAGGCTAAAAGTCTATATTGAAAACCCTGATATAATGTTCTAAACTCCCAGATTTCATCAGATAATTTTTTTAAAAAGTTCAGGGTCATGTTCTGCTTGAGCTTTACGGATATTGTATAGAATTTTTTCGTAGTGCTTTCCTTCTAGTTGTTTTAAGAACTCAAAGGCTTCATCTAAAAATATGACTTCAAAAAATTTGCCCATTCAATTAAGAATTTGTAGGGATAAAGATACGAGTAGTTTCGTTAAAACGAAACTTTTTTATTATTTTTTTCGAGTAAAATGTGTTAATTGAATTTTAACCAACATCCATATATATCCCGATTCAACCAAACCATCACCAAAACCACACAAAAAATCCCCTATTACCCCACTCTTAACTTTATCTTTATTTTTAGGCTTAATTAGAAATCAAAAACCGATATTTTGGGTTTTATTAGTGACCTTTGCACTTTTAAAGCAAAGCAAGTAATGAAAAAGATACACATCATTTTATTGGTTTTAATGGCCGTTGCAATTGGAATAATTATTTCCTCTTTTGGCGAGTCTAGTTCTTACGAAAGTTTTGCAAAAGCTATTGATAATCCTGGAAAAGAATACCATGTAGTAGGCACGCTTACCAAACCAGATTTAATGCATTACGATCCCATTCAAGATGCAAATTATTTCAGCTTTTTTATGCTCGATAACGATGGCAAGGAGCAAAAAGTAGTGTTTAGAGGCACAAAACCGCAAGATTT
>DAIRTB010000146.1:0-6040 GCA_036804105.1 Bacteroidota bacterium
CTATTATTCTTATTGAGGTAGCGTTTTCCACCAGGTAAATTCTTTAGAACATTATCATCAGCAAGTTGCTCAAGGTTAATTAAATCCTGAGTATTCAAGCCATTTCTAATCATTTCATCAATAATCCAATCTATAGGTAAGCCACTGTTTGGGCAATATTCTCTTATTTGTTCAGACCAGTCGCCATAGCGCTCCATTGCGAAATTATGGATCTCTGCTTTGCTTAGATTGGTTAGGGTTTGAGCTAGATTTCCGCAATTGCAGCTGCCCATGTGACCCCATTGATAGAGATTTCCTTCTGATAATTTTAGCGCAGTTTCTCTAAGCGCCATCACCAATTTTTTACTTGCTTGTGCCATGTTTCTATAACATTTAGAGATAGAAATGGTTTTTGGTGTTTCTCCTGCTATTTTAAAATATGTCCTTCGATTTGTTAGGGTTTTTTAGTGTTAGGTTTTTTTTCCTTACAGTTTTTTTCCTAACATTTTGTGTTAACCTTTTTCGTGTTAATCTTTTTTTGTTAACTGCTTTTTAGTTAACCCTTTGGCTTAATTTTTTCTTGAGTTAATTGTTTTTTCCTAACAATTAATTAAATTGCAATAAAAAAACTATGCGATTATTGGTCTTAATTTTCTGTCTTACCTACTTAACTGGAACAGCAAAAAATGCTCAGTTAACAGGTTGTATTACAAATCCGGTAAACGATTCTATTGAAATTGAATGGTTAAATATCTCGAGTAATGATTTGGAAGTTGCTACTGCCTTTCTCGATAAAAAAGGTTGCTTTAAGCTTTCCTTTGAAGCGCCTTCTCAAATTTCTAAAATAATTTTAACACATGGTAATGAAATGACTAGTTGCTACTTAGCACCCGGCGATAGTATGCACATGACCGTAAATTATAAGAAGTTTGATGAAACAATTCAATACTTTGGTAAAAATGCAGCTTACAGTAACTATTTGGCTGCTTATTTTCTCAAATTTAACGATTCCGATAATCCTGCGAAAAACTTAAACAGTTATTATCAAATGGCAATTCGTTCGCTAGAACCAATTGCATACTTAAAAACGATGGATAGCATCCAACTAGCTCAAGAAGTGTTTATTGACGATTGGAAACAAAAACTACCTGCCGAATATTTCAACTACGAGCGCAACATAATTGCATTTGAAACAGCAAGGCAAAAAGGTATGTATTTCGGTTTGAGAGGCTTCTTTGCGAAGCAAAATCCAAAAATTACAGTCCCTGAAATGCCTAAAGACTATGAGAATTACTTAACAGAACTTCGTTGGGATAAGGCATATCTTAGCCATGAATATGCTTACCAAGAAACAGCTTTTCAATTAGCAAATAATATTGTAAAAAACACTCACCCTACTACCGAAAGAACAAGTCCTGTCTACTCGCTTATTATGCTAAAAACCATAGATAGTATAAGCAAACCAACTATAAACGAAAGACTTTCATTCTATTATTTGGCAGATTTATACGAAGATAATCGGTCTTTGCAAGCGGAAGAAGCATACCAATATTTCTTAAAAAGTAGCGCATCCGATAGCCTAATAGGGGCTATTACCGCAATGAAAGTGAGGGCTGAAATGTTACAACCGGGTAAAAAAGCGCCAGACTTTTTAGTGGAGGATGTTGATGGCAAAACCCGCACACTTGCTGATTATGCTGGAAAAATAGTAGTGATCGATTTCTGGGCTAGTTGGTGCGGCCCTTGCATTGCGGAGTTTCCACATGCGCCTAAAGTAAAAGAAGCATTGCCAAGCGATCAGTTTGTGTTTTTGTATATCTCAATCGACGAATCGAAAGATGTATGGAAGAAAAGTGCCCAAAAATTTGTTCCTGATGCAGAGCATTTGTGGAGTGCGGGCGCATTTAATTCTTTAGTCGCAAAAGATTACCAAGTAAGAGGCATTCCAAGATATGTGGTAATTGATGCGAATGGTTTTCTAGTTACCTTAGAGCCTCCTAGACCATCAAGTGGCAAGTTGCCAGAATATTTATTATCGCTACTGAAACAATAAATTCCCTACTTCGCCAGATTTAATTGTCAGCAAAAACATCCAACATCAAGCATCCAACATCCAACATCCAACATCCAACATCCAAAATCAAGTCTTAATATACACCCTTTTTACCCGTCCAGAAATGCCGGTTAAGATTTCGTAGGGAATTTTATTACTTTGTTTGGCAGTATTGTAGATTGGATTTTCCTCCCCAAAAATGAGCACTTCGTCGCCTTCTTGAGCCTCTATTCCACTTAGATTTACCATGCACATATCCATACAAATACTTCCGATAGTGGGTGCAAGCTTGCCGTTTATCAGAAATGAGATCTTACCTAGACCGAAATCTCTGCTAATGCCATCGGCATAACCAATGGGCAAAGTTCCAACTTTAGTTACTTCTTTGGCTGTAAATCTTCGGTTATAACCGAGCGAATCGCCAATTTGTAGGGTCCGTATTTGAGAGATGATGGTTTTCAATCTGCCAACCTGAAGCAATTGAGCTTGGTGTTTTCCTGAACTGTCTATTCCATAAAGTCCAATTCCCAACCGAACCATTTCGTAGGCATTATTTGGGTAATTGAAAATTCCTGCCGTATTGAGTATATGCCTTAAAAAAGGTTTTTGGGTGATTTTCTGTAGTGCTTCACAAGCTTTTTCAAACAAGCTAAACTGCTGCTGCGTATAAGAATTATCGTTTAAATCCTCACCCGATGCAAGATGCGAAAATACAGAGCAAACCTGAAGTTTTGGATTTGAAATCAGTTGTTTACCCAGCGAAATTACATCACCCACATTAAAACCCAAACGGCGCATTCCAGTGTCGAATTCTATGTGGATGTTTACTGGTTTATCATTTCCACCAAACTCTTCAATGCAGGCGTTTAGGGTTCTGAAGCTATAGATTACTGGTTCTAATTTGTATCGAAAGCACATTTCGAACTGACCCACTTCGGTATTGAGCACCATTATGGGTAATTTTATTCCTGCCGTGCGCAATAAAACGCCTTCGTCTGGATAAGCAACTGCCAGATAATCAGCACCATTTTGCGCCATTAAAGCAGAGATTTCGTAACTGCCACTGCCATAACTTAAAGCCTTTACCATTACCATGGTTTTGGTTTTGGGTGATAATTTGGTCTTCACGAAACGGTAATTATGAAGCAAAGCATCCAAGTCAATTTCCATTAAGGTTTCGTGTATGCGCTCTTCCAATCGTTGTGCAATCCGTTCGAAACCGAATTTTCTAGCACCTTTAATAAGTATGGCTTCGTTGCTAAATTCTAAGGTATTGAAATGCTCAATCAAACTGCTCGTATTGTCAAACTGATGCACTTCTTTTACTGGAAGATTTTCTAAAAATGGCTGCATTTGGTTGCCAACGTAAATGATCTTTTGCAAGGGAAAGTTGCGCAATAATGCCACCAGTTTTCCATAAAGCTTCTCTGCTATCGTATTATCTTCTGGGAAATCTGAGAGAATTAACGTTTTCTTCGGATGCTGATTTTGCCTGCTCAGAAACTCCAGCGCATAACCCAAAGAGTCTAAATCTAAGCTGTAAGCATCGTTAATTAAAGAACAATTGTTGATGGCTTTTTTCAACTCTAAGCGCATTTTCAAGGCGGTTAGATCTTGAACTCTTTCAGAAATAATTTTAAAAGAATAGTTTAACTCTAGGAGCACCAAAGTGCAGGTTATGGCATTTTCTATGGATGGACGATCTGTAAAGGGTAGTTTTAGATTAAATGTGCCTTTTTGCGTAATGCAAACTACTTCTGTTAATTGACCATTTACCTGAATCTGAACTTTCAAGTCCGTTTCCGAATGTTTTTCAGACCAGGTAATTAGCTTGCAATCAGGATGTTTTAAGCGAAATTCTTCGGCAACGGTATTGATCTTCTCTTGATCAAGCGGATAAAAGACTTTTTCGCAGGTTTCAAAGAGCTTAAATTTCTCTCTAGCTTTTTCAAGTTTACTCGGAAATCCATTGGCATGAGCAAGTCCTAAAGAGGTAAAAATGCCCCAATTCGGTTGAATAATTTCTGCGAGGTTTTCCATCTCGCCCATTTCAGAAATGCCCGCTTCGAAGATGCCTAAATTGTGTTGAAGTTCCAATTGCCATACAGAAAGTGGCACACCCAACTGAGAATTATAACTTTTTGGGCTTCGGCAGATGTTGTAATCGGGCATCAACAATTGGTGTAGCCACTCTTTTACAACTGTTTTTCCGTTCGATCCAGTAATGCCAATTACTTGATTTTTAAACTGTTTTCTTTTGAATGTTGCCAGTTGCTGCATTGCCAAAAGGGTATTTTCAACCTTCAGAATGTTTACGTTTTTAAGCTCGCTCACATTTGCATCGGACGAAATAACTAGGGTTTTTACACCAGCATTTACTACATCACCCAAAAAAAGATGACCGTTGCTGTGTGGGGTAATTAAAGCAAAAAAGACAGCACCCTCTGGTTGAATGCTTTTTCTACTATCGTAATAAAGTTGGGAAATGGGTTCGTCTCCAACCTTATTTAGCCAGGTTCCAGAACAGATGCTTGCTAGGCTGTTGGTACTGATGTCGATAGAAGTCATGCTTACAAAAGTCATCACAAAAAGCAACCCCACAAAACTTTAGCAAAATTATTTGAGGTATTTAATGGCATTTGAGCAAATTTGCATGGAATGTTTAAACGAAAAAAGCCAGCCGAAGCCTTAAACGAGCAAGAAATGCGTGCGAAAGCAGAGTATTACTGCGCATACAGAGATCGTTCTGAAAAGGAAGTTGTAGATTATCTTTATGGTTTAAAGGCTAGCCGTCAACAAATTGAGCAGATTGTAGATCAACTTCTTGAGGTTGGTTTTATAGACGATAAGCGTTTTGCAATTGCCTTTGCCCGTGGAAAATTCAACTCCAACCATTGGGGAAAAGTGCGCATCATAATTGGTTTGAAGCAAAACGGCATCAGCGAAAGCATCATAAAAGAAGCATTGGCTGAAATAGACCCAACTGATTATCAGGCTACTTTAGAAAAACTCATCAATCGATTTAGGAGTGAAGACAGTACTTATACTGATAAACAGAAGCTTGCACAAAAGATGCAACGAAAGGGCTATGAAGCCGATTTAATCTGGCAAACGATTCAGAGTTTAGAAAATCCTGAAAAATAGTTGGGTTTGATGATTTCAAATTTTCATTTAGTATGTAACTTGCTCAAAAACTACAATATGCGTAAGTTGCTGCTACACTTTTTATTGCTTTTGTTTCCGCTTGCCATTTTTGCGCAAGAAAAGAATAGCCCAATTATGGTAAATGTGCATTACTTCGATAACTATCCTTTTGCATTTAAAGACAAACAAGGAAAGCTAGCGGGAATAGAAGTAGAGATTTTCGCTGCGTTTCAGAAATGGGCTTTGGAGAAAAAGGGAATTGTAGTGAAAACCAATTTCAAGAGTCAACCCACTTTCGATGGTGTTTTAAATGCGGTAAAAGATGCAAAGAACGAGGCGGTTATTGGCATGGGATCCATCAGCATTACGCCGCAAAGAGAAACCCTTTTCGATTTTTCCTCACCTTATCTAAAAAATAAATCGTTCTTAGTTTCTGAAGGATCAGCCCCTACTCTTTTGAATGTTGGCGATCTAAAAACCCAGTTTGCAGGATACAAAGCGCTTACCATAAAAGGATCAATTCACGAAGAAAACCTCTTGGCAATCAAGGCAGTTTATCAACCCAACTTAGTAATAGAATACCGCAATACACCTGCTGAAATTCTCAAAGAAATCGCCAAAAAAAGTAATTATTTTGCCTATGTCGATTTAATAACTTACTGGTATTTTGTGAATAATGAGCAAGACGGATTTATTAAAATTCAGCGGATTACAAATGCAAAAGACGATTATTTCGGCTTTCTCTTTCAAGAAGGCGACACGAAAATAAGTCCGCTATTCAACGAATTTATGGATGCTGGTTTCGGCTTTGCATCGTCAAAAGTATATCAGCAAATAATCGAGAAATATTTGGGAGCAGATATC
>DAIRTB010000147.1:0-5017 GCA_036804105.1 Bacteroidota bacterium
GCCATCATCTGCATAAGACCCTCTACCAGGTTTGAAGTTTGCTAAGAAACAACCTTTATCGTTTCTAATGTATGGACCACCCCAAGGATATGGATTAGATGCTAGACCACCTCTTGCAGCATATTCAAACTCCCACTCTGTAGGTAATCTAAATTCAGGCATGTTAGACTCACCATTTTCTAATCTATAAGAGTTCCAATACTTAGTTCTCCAATGACAGAAAGCATTTGCTTGATCCCAAGTAACGCCAACAACTGGATATTCATCGTAGGCTGGGTGTGAAAAGTAATTCTGAGCTTGTGGTTCGTTGTAAGAGAATGCAAAATCTCTTATCCAAACTAGGGTATCAGGATAAATATTAACCTGTTTTTCTTTTCTAATATCTCTTCTAGAAATGTCTTTTCCTCTAGAGTTGGCGGCCTCTTGTAAATCTATAAAATTGTATTTGTAAATTAATTTGTTAGCATCAATTTCATAGGGACCATAAAGTTGTTCAGCTTCAGTAAAAAAGAGGTCGCTTACTTGCTGCAATAATTCTGGATCAGACCAATCGAGTTTCTGTTTCCAGTCGATTGATTCAGTTCCGTTATCGTCTTGTATGGTATGCCCCATTATGGTATGCGCTAGTGAATCTCTAACCCAGAAAACAAACTGTCTGTATTCATTGTTGGAAATTTCAGTATCGTCCATAAAGAAAGCTTTTACTGACATAGTTTTGGTTTGAGCATTCAAAGAGAAAAATACATCCTGATCTGATTGACCAGCTTGAAATACTCCTGAAGGTATAAAAACCATTCCATTGGGTTGAACTTGGAACCAAGGCTTTCTACCTTGAACACCAACTAGTTCACCATTATCGTTTTTTGAGCAACTCGAAAAAGAGGCTGCAAAGGCAAAAACTACCAAGACTTTTAATATTCTGTTCATCCTAAGATTGATAAAATCGTGAGTAAATATAGGTTTATTGAGTTTAAACTAAGAAACTGAAAAGGCTTTTTTAACAATATTAGCTTACTATTTTAGCAGAATTTGTGTTCTGAAAAAACATTTAGACTAATTTGTAAACAATTAAAGCCTTCTTGGGTCTTTTATAATAATTCTAGGTTTCGGTTTTCTTTTAATTTCAAAATTATACGAAACAAAAATCTCATGTGTACCCGAGCTATAATTTGCTAATTGAGAGGTCGTGAAGTCGTAACTATAACCAACATTTAAGAAAGTGTTTTTAACCGGTATTTTGGCACCCACCAATGCAACAATTGCATCTTGAGAGGTGTATGTTAATCCTGCCCAATATAATTCTTTGTATCTCAAGTTGGCATTAATATCAAACTGAGTTTTAATTAAATCAGATTTAACTAATAGTGCCGGAGTTACATCGAAGTTGTCGTTTATGTCTAGAGTATATCCGCCGGTTAAATAAATGTGCGGTCTAAGCTTTAATTCTACTGAAGATGTTGGGTCGTTTAACGAAGCCCCATTTAAATGAGTAGCAGAAAGCCCTATATAATAATCATCTTTTGTGTAAAATGCACCAATTCCTAAGTCAATATTAGATCCAGATATGTTTGCTGATGGAATTAATGGATCTATTGGATTAATTGGATTTAAGTTTTGTGGATTAAATGTTCTTTGGAAAATTCCTGCATTAATACCTAAACCTAATTTACCGCCCTGGAAATTGGTATGATAAGCATACTGAAGATTTATGTTAGTAGTTTTTAATCCACCTAACTCGTCATCAATAAGTGTTAAGCCTAAACCACCATGTAATAATTTTATAGGCGAACTAATGGTAAAAAGATTACTAGTTGGTGCACCATCAAAACCTACCCATTGATTTCTAAAAATACCAGAAACACTTATGTTGTCTTGATTTCCAACTGCTCCAGGATTGAAGAACAATCTATTAAACATAAAGTGATTAAACTTAACATCCTGCTGTGCATTTGATGCAAACGAGGCGAAAACTATTGTTATAAACGTAAAAAACTTTTTCATCTAGGAGCTTAAAAGAATAATTAAATGCTAATTAACTAAAACTTATTGCTAAGTGCAAGTTTAAGGGCAAAAAAAGTTCATTTTTAATGTGGAAGGCAGCATTTAAACCACTATTTAACATTATTTGCTTTTTTTACATATTGCTCTATAGCCATTGTCATAGATGGAGCTCCAGGTGCAGGGGCAGCAATATTAACAACTAAGCCTCTATCTTGTACAGCGGCCTGCGTAGTACTACCAAATGCAGCTATTCTAGTATTGCCTTGGACAAAGTCTGGAAAATTTTCGAATAACGATTTTATACCAGCTGGACTGAAGAAACAGATAATATCATACTTAACATCTTCCAAATCGCTTAAATCGCTTGAGACCGTTTTATACATAACCGCTTCAAAAACATTAATGTCATTAGATTTCAACAAGTCTTTAAATTCACCCTGACTAATATCTGAACTCGGCAATAGAAATTTTTCAGTTTTATGCTTTTGTATAAAAGGCATTAAATCATCTAACTTTCCCTTTCCAAAAAACGATTTTCTTTTTCTTAGCTGGTTGTAACGTTGAACGTAAACACCAACACTTTCGGAAATACAAAAGAATTTTGTTTCGGCGGGTGGTTGAAATTTAATTTCCTCACAGATTCTAAAATAATTATCTATGGCATTCTTACTGTTAAAAATAACAGAGGTAAAATCTGGCACATTAATTTTAGTTTCTTTTCTAAAATCTTTTGCAGACACTGGTTCTACTTTAATAAACGGCCTAAAGTCTATTTTTAGACCATATTTCTGTACCAATTCAGCGTATGGATTTTTGGGATTGTCCGGATTGGGCTGAGAAACTAAAATGCTTCTAACCTTTAGCAGTAGGGCCTCATTGCTCAACATCAAATAATATTTTTGAAAGGATTAGTGCAGGAATTAATTCTACGCCACAAAAGTACAAAACAAAATGAAAAGTATTTGAAAAGCCTTGTTGGAATGCAACAAGAAACTGTTTAATCAATATTAGTAAGAGAGATAAGGCCAAAAAAATCATAATGATGTAGAATGTAATTGAATTTGAAAAAATGCCATTAAAATATATTCCCATTACTACAGGAACAAACAATAGTCCAAAGACTTTAATGAATAAAAAGAAATGGAAAGATAAGAATTCATAGTCTTGTTTTTTGTCTCCTAATTCGAACATTAAACTCAATAAAATTCCTCTTGATATCATAAATAATGCTACTAGAAACACAACGAAATAAAAATTCTTGAGAGGTAAATCGCTGATGCTTTGATTAAAAACGCCCATTAATAGCAAACTAATTGAGATAATTGCAATTACTAAGGTTATTAAATTATTCCGTTCTAGTAATTGATACTCATCTCTAAAATATTCTCTTGCATATCTGGCATTTATAGCAGCTTTAATTTGATTTGGAATGTAGGTTTGATCAAATTTTACCAAAACGAAAATCCCAATAAGAAAACAAAGAAATATGTAATAAAAATACCCTTCGCCACGGTTTCTAACTTCTTCAAATGATTTTTTTATTTTTAACGAAGAACTATTGTTTTGTAGAAAACTATCATAGTTTATGGGTATTAGCGGAACTGCTTGCGATAATTTAGGAACAAAATTGCTTTCACCAAGTTCGTAGGGATCTGTGTAAACAGGTTTATTACTGCTGCGGAATATAGTTGAATCAATAATAAAGGAAGATTGGGGAGCGTCTACCTTAGGCAATTCTTGTGCTTGTAAATTAGCGCATTTTGAAATGCAAATTAGAAAACAGAAAAGCCATACCATTATGCCGAAGTTTCTATAATACCATTTCACACTGCAAAATTAAGCATCTTATTTTTAAAACGCTGAATGCAATTTTTTACAAAATTTAAAATTAATTTTTCTGACGATGTATTGCCTGCTAAATAAACACCCGGTAACCGAAATGGACTTTCGCAGTTCTAAATTCTAACGCTTGATTTTTAAATGCTCCTAATGCATAGGCTAAACTCAAAAGACCTCTAGGGGTTGCAAAACTTATACCCAAACCTACACTATTTGCGGAGTTTGCAGCTTGAATAGTAGCTACAGAAAAATCTCGCCAATGCGAATTGCTGTAAAATGCATACAAAAAAGATTGTTGATCTAGTAAAAACCTGGGCTCAACATTAAAAATAAGCAGATCGGTCGCATTCAATCCCTCTTCGTTAAATCCTCTAAAGGTTCCAAAACCACCAAAACGATATCGTTCGTTAGAAAAAATTCTGTCTGAAGCTATCCCTTTCCCTATAACTGAATTGTAAATGGTAAACCTCCCTCCCAATCTTAACCAATAATTTATTTCCGCACCATACTGATATTGAGGTATTTGAAAATCCTCATCACTATCTGTAAAGCGCTTATTACCAGCACTAAACTCGGTTCTAACTAATAAACCTCTCGTTGGGTTAGGTAAGAAATCAACTTGCTGAAAAGATAAATTGACGCCGTAAAAGTTACCTGAGGTGCTTCCTAAACCAGCACTGCTCACTACTGGAACATTTATACTTCTGTTCTGAAAGAAAAATCCTGCCCTCAGTTTATTGAAATTGATTACACTAAATCCTAAACGGGTATTCAAATCTAAGAAAGTGGTGTCTCTTCTAAATAAATCGAAAGTTCCTGTGGTTAGAACTGGTAATCCAAAAAGGAAAGGATAAGCTAGATTTACATTAAGCTGTTGTCCAGCATCGTTTACCGATCGATATTTCAGACCAAGCAACTCACCAACCTTGAAAGAATTATATAATTGAAGATTAAAATCTCCCGTAAGCTGAAGCCCACCATTTGGATTTGGGAAGAATCCCACTACCCCATCGAACTGATTTATTTGCCGATCTTTTACATACACATAGACCACTGCATTTTTATTGTAGAAATACACTTTTGGAGATCCGTTTGAACTCAAAAAAGGCAATTCATTAAGGCGGTTTTCAATATCTTTTAAATTCTCAAGATTGCCGGCATAGGTGAGTGCATCGAG
>DAIRTB010000147.1:5027-6000 GCA_036804105.1 Bacteroidota bacterium
TGAACTTAAAAAGGGTAACTCATTTAGGCGACTTTCAATGTCTTCTAAATTTTTGAGGTTCAGAAATTCGTTTGGTTTAAGACCAAGATAACGTTCTAAATATTTCTTGCTTACCTTAGAGCTGCCTGAAATTCTGATGCTGTCTAAGGTTATTTGATCTCCAAGCAACAATTGAAAATTCATGTTTATTTCTGCATCAACAATTTCTATTGATTGAGGAATTATTTGAGCAAAAAGATAGCCACTTCTTCCAAAACGATCTAATATCTCTTGTGCTTCTAATTCTAATTGTTGATAAGAAACAGTATTTCCCTCCAAAGAAAGATTTTTTACGGTAAGTGGCTGATTTAAAGAATCCAATACGATTATTTTACCCCATAAAACCTTCTCGCCTTTTTTAAGTTTTACTTTATAATTGAAACTTGAATCGCCTGTAATTGCGGGAATTTCGGCAAATAAATATCCATTTCTTCTAGCAATCTCAAGTTCTTGATTTAGAAAATTTGCCAAGCTTAACGAATCTGGGAAACGCTTGGTTGAAACACCCTTTTTACCTTCCGTTTCAATCTTTACAACTATTTCTTCTTGAGAAAATCCGCAGAAAAATGAAAAAGAAAAAATAAGTATGATTAAAAATTTACGCATTTTTGGAGACCATGTCGGGTATTTACATTCATATTCCTTTTTGCAAACAAGCTTGTGTTTATTGCGATTTCCACTTTTCAACCTCAACCAAACATAAGCAACAAATGGTTGAAGCAATCGCTTCGGAACTTACGCTAAGGAATAACTTTTTCTTATCATCAACAAAAATAAGCACTATTTATTTTGGAGGCGGAACACCGTCACTTTTAACTGAAGAGGAGTTGAATATCATTTTAACTAGCATAAAACAGAATTTTGAGATCTCAGAAGCTCCAGAAATTACCCTGGAAGTTAATCCTGATGATGTGAATAAATCTAACTTAGAATC
>DAIRTB010000148.1:0-4113 GCA_036804105.1 Bacteroidota bacterium
TTTTGTTTCAAGCGAAAAGCATAAAGTAGCTATTGGTAAAGCGATAGACCAAATAGAAAGGGGTGATTTTTAAACCAATTCAGAATCTAATAAGTTGGTTGATCAAAGGCTAAAGAAATAATTTGGTCGACACTTGTACACAAGGACACGAACCTTAATTTCTCTTAACTCCTTAATTGTGAAAAAAAATTAAACCATTAAGAAGTGAAGTCTAGTTAAGGGCTAAAGCAAACTAGAATTTTTCTTTGAGCGAAGCGATCTTAATTTTTTTTAACTCCTTAATGGTGAAGAAAATCTAAACATTCAAATCGGAAAAATTTAATTAGTAATACTAAAGTTCAGAAATAGTTGTTTATTGGGAAATCGATTTTTACCAGGTTTCTAATAAACAATCTCCCATGAAAAAAATTGCCATTATATTTCTACTAACTGCGATTTCTACCGCAGCGTTCGCCCATACCGATTCCCTGATCTCTTACAAATTCCAAAACAAAAACAGCCTTCAGCTAGATTTGGGTGGTCATGGACTTGGATACTCTGTTAATTACGAGAAAATAATCTTAAATGGTGAGCGATTTAAAACCACCGCCCAAGTAGGCATTGCGTATTATCCACCCATAACAGGATTAATTCAAATTTGGGCACCAGTGATTATAAATCAAATCTATACCTTCAATAAGCATCATGTAGAATTCGGTTTAGGCATGATGTTTACTGATGATTACGGCTATTATCAAAAAGCAAATTCTTTAGAGATGCATAAGCGGATGTATAATTTTTATGCTGGTAGAGTAGGTTATCGATATCAAAAGCCTGATGGAAAATTCCTTTTCAGAGCCAGCTTTACACCTTTGATTGAAAGGAATTACTCGAATAGCCTTTATCCATTGGGTGGTGTTTCTTTTGGATGGAGTTTTTAGGTTTAGATCTGGATGAAAGAAATTAATGTTATACTAGTCCTTGCTTTGCTATTTTTCACAAATTGCAGTAACCAAGGAAAACCTTGTATTAAGAAGATTCCAGAATGGTGCGCAACAGCTAAAATCTCGAAGGAGTATGATCCTGTTTGTGGTTGCGATGGAAAAACCTATCAAAATTCTGCTCATGCTGAATGTGTTGGAGGAATCACCAATTACAAAAAAGGAAAATGCGAGTAACTCATGATCACCACCAATCAATACCTAGATCAATATCCAATCTCTCCCGATAGCGAAAAATTGATTGTTGGCACCATTCATCCCCATAATCATGAAAAGTTTAGTATTCCATTTTTCTACGGAAATTTAGCCAGCATTTGGATCCTTTTAAGTGAGGCTTTTCCTGATGAATTAAAGCAACCGCTAAACCTTGAATCCATACTCAGTTTTTTACAAGCAAGAAAAATCTCCGTAAGCGATACCATAAGAAAATGTGAGCGAAAAAAACCAACAGCTTTAGACAACGATTTAATTCCGATCGAATTAAACACTCAAATGTTGGAAGACATCCGCAACTCTAACATTTCGGAGATTTTTTTCACCAGTGGATACGGAAAAAACAATGCTTTTAAACTCTTTTTTGTGGATATTTTGGGTCAGAAAATCACCCCAGAAATAAGAAAAACCCGACAAGTATTACTTAACGAAGGCTTTTTTGGTAGATCCGTAAAGCTGATAATTCTCTATTCGCCATCAGGATCAGCTAACATAGCGCTTTCAACCAGCAAGGTTTACTTGGATAACAAGCACAAATACCTTAAATCTAAAAGACCCGTTTACGACTTTAAAATTGATTATTTTCGAGAACAATTTGGCACTTGAGGAGATTGCAGAGAGAAATTCCCGATCTTGTTGCTTAAAATCTATTCAAAATGACAAAACTTAAAAGTATCCGCTACATGCTTCAGAACTCCTTTTTGGGATTAATCTTCCTCTCAAGCCTTTTAATTTTCAACGCTTGTACCGAAAAATCTCAGCCGGAAAATTCAGAAAGTCAAACTGAAATTCATCCTGAGGAAAAAATAGATGAAGTTCCAACAGAAAGTGCAACTGAAGTGGGTTTGAACTTTATAAACGGTTATGTTGACAATGCCAACAAAATGTATGAAGCCAAAGAAACTACAGAATGGGTAAATGCAAACAACCTAATAACCGAAAATTTCAAAACAACCTTGGCAAAAATGCTGAAGGAAGCAAACGAAAAAGATCCGGAATATGGTTTGGGAGTAGATCCAATTTTCAATGCCCAAGATTACCCCGATAAAGGATTTGTACTTCTTCGTTACGATAGCCTATCGAACTACCTAGAAGTACAAGGCAAAAACTCTCCTGCTTTTAGGGTCTTCATTAAGTTGGTGAAGGAAAACAACAAATGGCTGGTTGATGGCTGTGGAATTATCAATATTCCAGCTGATAAAAATCTTGAAACAAGCTTTAATTGAAAACTAAAATCACCTGAAGAATGAATCCAGAAATTGAAAACTACAACAATCTGCAAGAGGCTTCCGACAAAGAAATATGCCATTTACTAGCTACCACCATAGACCAAGAACTTGCCGAAGCAGAGAATAAAATCTGGCATGCGCATCCTGTTTGGTTTCTTGAAGGAAATCCAATTGTAGGTTACAGCAAACAGAAAAAGGGAATCCGTTTAATGTTTTGGAGTGGTGCAGATTTTGAGGAAGAAAACTTGAAAGTCAAAGGCGGAAAGTTTAAAGACGCCTCCATTTTTTACAACCATGTTTCTGAAGTAAATACAGAAGATCTTGTTAAATGGCTAAAGAAATCGAGAGTAATTCAATGGAATTATAAAGACCTCGTAAAGCGTAAAGGTGGCTTTGAACGGTTAAAGTGAATGTTCATTTTCTATTATCATTGTAGACGCACGGCCGTGCGTCTACAATACGGTCATGCAACTCTACCAAATGTCAAATCCATATATCATTAAATGATTTTTTGGTATTCTATTCTTGTAATCAACAATCAAATACCCCCAACCCACGTTTACCACCTAAACTTTCTTTGTGGATAGACGAAAATTCTTAAAACAATCTTTCTGGGGATTAACAGGTTTAACGGTCCTGGGTGCTTTTTACACCTGGCAGGTTGAACCCTTTTTGTTGGAGTTTGTACGGATTAAAATGCCCATCAAAAACCTGCCAAATAATTTACATGGCAAAACCCTCATGCAGATTTCTGATATCCATGTGGGCAAAAGATTCGATCATAATTTCATTATCAAATCGTTTAAAGAAGCCACCAAATTTGAGCCCGATTTTGTGGTTTAAACTGGAGATTACATTACCCTCCACTCCGGAAAAGTGCTGTTTGATGTTTTAGATGAAGTTCTGCAACATGCAGTGAAAGGAAAACTAGGCACTATCGGCATTTTGGGAAATCACGATTACGGTCTAAGTTGGCAGGAAGAAGAGGCTGCCGATGCAATCGCTCAATTGCTTGAAAATAATGGAATTCCACTCCTAAGAAATCAACAAAAGGAAATGCATGGCTTGAATTTCATCGGTTTCGACGATTTGTGGGCTAAGAAATTGGATGCTAAAAAAGCCATGAAGAATTTCAATCCATCAAAAGCGAATCTTGCGTTATGTCATAATCCCGATGCCTGCGACCTAAAAATCTGGAATAATTTTGAAGGTTGGATTTTATCCGGTCACACCCATGGCGGACAATGCAAGCCGCCTTTTCTGCCTGCTCCCATGCTTCCCGTAAAAAACAAAAGATACGCTGCAGGCAAAATAGATCTCGAAAACAATAAAACCCTTTATGTAAATAGAGCATTGGGGCATTTGCATCAGGTAAGATTCAATGTTCGCCCGGAAATCACCATTTTCGAATTGGAGAAGGTTGGTTTAAGCAGATAGATTCTGTGTTAAAATCAAAAAAAATCCAATTTTCTTTGTTTAAAATTCTATGAATCTGCTGTTAAACCGATTAGCGAAGGGCTTCACCCCTCGCTATGATATGTCACCCGCTTCGGGGCTCCGAAGGGTCTGGGCTGGCGCATTAATAATTCGTTTCTGGGCGTATGCAATACGCCCCTACGATTGTGCCAACACTATTCGTTATTCGTTTTCGGGCGTATGCAATACGCCCCTGCTAGTTCGAATAATTTATA
>DAIRTB010000148.1:4123-5962 GCA_036804105.1 Bacteroidota bacterium
GTTAAACCGATTAGCGAAGGGCTTCACCCCTCGCTGTGATATGTCACCCGATTCGGGGCTCCTCCGAACAGAAAAAAAGAGTTTTAATTTTATTCTATGTCCCTTTGTGGTTAAAAGATTTTCTGAGTTTCAAGAATCCATTAAAAAAAACAGAATTTTGAATTGTTTTTTGGCATACGCATACTCGTAATTCGTAATTCTTTCTTTGGCACAAGAATTGATGCAAGCCATCGGTGCATTGAAGCATCCTTCAAAATATCAACTTATAATATGAAAAACACCTACCTAAATCGGTTAGCCATAAGTTTAACGCTCCTAGTTCTGAACATTTTTCCAACTAAGCAAACCTTCGCTTACCTTAAATATCACCCGGTGAGTTTCGTAATTAGCACCGATAAAGAAAGTTATCATGAAGGAGAGAAAATCACCTTCAAAATCACCATAACCAATACAGATAAGGAAAATATGCATCCTGTTTTGTTACCGCACACCCAAAATGTTGGGCAAAAGTTGTTTTATTTGAACCTTTACGACAAAGCCAACAATTCGCTTTTGCTTCGTTTCACTGAAGATAGAATGCTTAAAATGATGGTGCACGATACGGGCTCTGTTCAGATAAGATACCTCAAACCATTGGAGCAAATTGTTATTCCCATTTACTTAAACGACTCGGAGAATTATTTCAACTACCAAACCCAAAACAGCTCCCACCATAGTTTTGGGGTACCACTTTTTGCAGGAGTTTACAAGGTAAATATTACCTACAACCCCAATGGAATTCTCTTGGGAGATGGCATTTATAATTATTACAACGATACCGATACCGAATTCCCACAAAACGGTAAACTGCCCATGTACGGAAGTGGCCAAACAACCAAT
Organism: Bacteroidota bacterium; assembly: GCA_036804105.1. Classification (GTDB taxonomy): domain Bacteria; phylum Bacteroidota; class Bacteroidia; order UBA7662; family DAIRTB01; genus DAIRTB01. The sequence goes on from DAIRTB010000148.1 coordinate 5,003, forward strand.
TTCTGTACCTTAAAAATTAAGCGAAGCGCCGATTCCCTTGTACGCATTGAGCGGCAGTTGTATTACATTAAAACAGATGGGCATCGCTTTTTTTATTTTTCTGAGGATGTTAAAGAGATCGTTACAGACATTCGCTGCCATCACATTACCAACCTGCCTGCAGACAGCTTTTCCATTAAAGGCGAATACTTTTACGGTCATTTTGTAGAGCTTTACGCAGAGGGCATCTTACGGTTTAATGATGGGGATATAAAGGAGTATCGGAAATATCAAGATTACTGTCCGTCGGATCTTTACACCGAAAAGTACAACGATTTTAAGCAGAAGACCTTTTTTGCAACACAATTACCCGATAAACGGTTTTACGAAGTTAGTTACCATCAACCAGGCGGCAGCAAGCATCATGAAACCCTCTGCTCTGCTGATGGCACGCTTTGTAATGTTACCACTTACACCTACAATAAAGCAGGGGTGTTGATTAAAACGGATCTAAGCCAAACCTCGCCATGCATTGAGGTTGAGATTAATGGAAAGTCCCGAAGCTACACCAAGATGTATATGGAGGGGGAAAGGTAGAAACGTTGCATGCAACGTCTTCATCTCTTGTCTGAATCAGGATTATTCACTCCTTGTTTGTTTTTCAAAGGCGATCATGAGACGCTGCGCTAAGTTTTCTGGATTCAAAGATTATGCACATTTAATCATTATTTATTGGCGTTCATGAGACGCTTTGCTAAGTTTACAAGATGGTGTTTCACGGTCTAAAATATTTCACGCAAAGACCGCAAAGGTTAACGCAAAGACTCGCAAAGGAGATTGTCTGAATCAGGATTGCTCATTTTATAATTGTTTTTCAAAGGCATTCGTGAGACGCTTCGCTTAGTTTATAGGATTAAAGGATTTTCAAGATGGATTTACAGGCAGGGAAATTTAACCGCAAAGGTTTACGCAAAGATTCGC
>DAIRTB010000149.1:0-5912 GCA_036804105.1 Bacteroidota bacterium
AACGCTATTGCTCCAGGGCAATCTGCTGTTTTCTACGAAGGCGATGATGTAATTGGAGGTGGCTGGATCGAATCGTCGTTTAACATAACGCAGCAATAATGAAGCAGTTAAAGAATTTTTTGGCAGTACTTTTTCTGATAGCAGGTCTAACATCCTGCAAAAAAGAAGAAAATTTACCCGATTTACCCATGTACGAAACCTATTTGCCACTGGAGTTGGGCAGCAGTTTTTTATACCAAGTAGATTCTTTAACGTATATCAGTCAGACCACAATTCCAGATTCAGTGCATTGGTTTGAGCGAGAAACCATAGATTCAATTTACACTACTTTAGATGGCAAAAAAGCGTTTTCCGTAAATTATTTTCGAGGAAACGATACTTTAAACATGACCTTAGACCATGTTTATTTGTTAATAAAAAACACAAATAATGTTGAGGAACGCAGACTAGGTTTAAATACAGCTATTATTAGTTTTCCAGTAAATGAGGGTGTTAGTTGGAACGGAAATTTAAACTACCCATCTAAGTATCCAATTAATTTTAGATTTCGTAACTTGCATCAACCACTTGTATTAGAAACAATTAGCTTAGATTCTACGTTAATTGTAGAGCAGTACAAAGAATTTAACTTCATTCAAGATATTTACTTTTACGATGTTTATGCGAATAATATCGGCAGAGTGTATTCAGAACGAAGAGATATTGAAACTCAACCAGGAGATAAAACTGGTACATTGATTAAAAAAGCACTTATAAATTACCAAAGATGAATTGCAGACTGTTGTTGATTTTTTTGTTTTGCTTCTTAGCAACCAACCTTGTAAAAGGCCAAGAACGCCATTTTATTGCTTTTACAGATAAAAATGGTAGTACATTTTCAATCAACAATCCGCAAGAATTTTTATCTGAACGTGCAATTGCCCGCAGATCAAAGCAAAAAATTGCAATAAACGAAACAGATATTCCGGTAAATACCTCTTACCTAAATCAGGTGGCAGCAACTGGCGCAAGGGTTTTGTATCCATTAAAATGGTTTAATGGAGTTGTAGTAGAAGCAACTGAGAGTCAATTAACTCAAATTCAAACTTTACCTTTTGTAATTAATGCGAACAGGGTTTCTAGAACAAGTGCAAATATCTCTAAAAGTAAATTTGAAGCTGTTTATGAAGTAAATAACTCAATTGCAATGAGAACTTCTGCCTTAAATTATGGTTCGGCAGCAGGACAAATAAATATTCATAAGGGTGAATTTCTTCACAATCTGGGTTTTAAGGGTCAAGAAATGTGGATTGGAGTTTTCGATGCTGGGTTTTCCCTGGCAAATCAAAACAGAGCATTCGATTCTTTAGAAGTTTCTAATAGATTAATTCACGGCTTAGATGTTGTAGCCATTCCTAGTTCCAATGTTTTCGGATTCGATAGTCATGGTACTTCAGTGCTTTCTTGTATGGCGGCTAATTTACCAGGAGAAATGATTGGCACCGCTCCTTCAGCAACTTATATACCAGTAAGAACCGAAAATAATATAGGCGGAACCGAGCTAATAATTGAAGAATACAATTGGGTAAGAGGCGCAGAATATGCAGATAGCTTGGGTGTTGATTTGATAAATAGTTCTCTAGGGTATTACAGTTTTGATATTGCAGCCCAAGACCATGTGTACCAAGATATGGATGGAAATACAACCCCTATAACCCGAGCAGCAGATTTAGCCGCTGCAAAAGGCATTTTGGTTGTAACCAGTGCTGGAAATGAAGGGAATAAATCTTGGAGGTATATTACAGCACCGGCAGATGCAGATTCAGTTTTAACAGTTGGAGCAGTTAACGCAGCAGGAGTTAAAACAGGTTTTAGTTCTGTTGGCCCCACTGCGGATGCTAGAATTAAACCCAATGTAATGGCAGTAGGAGGAAATACATATATTGTTACTCCAGGAGGACTCGTACAACCGTCTAATGGCACTTCTTTTTCTTCTCCTGTAATGTGCGGCCTTGCGGCTTGTTTGTGGCAAGCCTTTCCGAAAGCAAACAATATGGATATTTTAAAAGCCATAGAGCAATCTTCAGATCGTGCTGAAAATCCAGATTTCGACTATGGCTACGGCATTCCGAATTTCGAAAAAGCATATAATTTGTTATCAGAAAAGTTTAATCCGATAATATTTGAGGATAACGCATTTATTAGTCCTAACCCAAGTCTTACCAACGAAAACATTACCCTAAATATAAAACTTGTTGATAGTGAAGAAGTTACCCTAATTCTTTACGATTTAAATGGTAGGATACTAGGCACTAGATCTCAACAAGTTTTAGGGCAAGAATTGCAGCAAATAATACTTAATAATTATTTCACAATAAATACTGGTGTTTTTATACTTGATTTGAAACTGAAAGCAGGTTCGAGGCGTTTCAAAATCATCAGAAATTAAACAAAGTGATCAACTTTTTTAGAACATTATCGGTAGTTATCATGCTGCTGATAATTAAAACAAGTGCATTTGCACAAACCAAAAAATACACCATTAGCGGATTTATTCGAGATGCATCAAATGGAGAAACCTTAGTAGCGGCTAATGTGGTAATTACCCCAGGCCAAAAGGGCGTAATCAGCAACGAATATGGATTTTTCTCCATCACCCTAGAAGCAGGTTCTTACACCTTAACTTCATCGTATTTAGGATACAGTTCAAAGGAATATAAGATTGAACTAAATTCAAATCAGAAATTAAACATCGAATTGGCACCCGCAGCCATCACCCAAAGCGAAGTAGTTGTAGAAGGCCGAAGGCCAGAAGACAATACTAAAGAATCGAATATGGGCCGCATAGAATTAAATGTAGATCAGATTAAAACTTTGCCCGCTCTTTTAGGCGAAGTTGATATCCTGAAAACGCTGCAACTTTTGCCAGGCGTTCAATCGGCTGGTGAAGGAACTTCTGGATTTTATGTGCGTGGTGGCGGTCCTGATCAGAACTTAATTTTGCTAGACGAAGCGGTTGTTTACAATGCCTCTCACCTATTTGGGTTCTTCTCGGTTTTTAATGCCGATGCCATTCAAAATGCAACCATCACCAAAGGTGGAATGCCAGCACAATATGGCGGTAGAATATCAAGCTTGCTTAATATTCAGATGAAAGAGGGCAACAATAAACGCTTTCAAGCAGATGGTGGCTTAGGTCTTTTGTCATCTCGATTAACATTACAAGGACCAATTGTAAAAGACAAAGGCTCATTTATTGTGTCTGGAAGAAGAACTTACATTGATGTTTTAGCCGAACCATTTATTCCAAAAGATAATGCAGCAAAAGGTTCAGGCTACTATTTTTACGATTTCAATGCCAAGGTAAACTACCGCTTGTCTGATAAAGACAGGATCTTTGCAAGTGCTTATTTTGGCAGAGATGTGTTCACTTTCAAAAACTCAGAAAACGATATAGACATCAGTATCCCTTGGGGAAATGCAACTACAGCCGTACGCTGGAACCACCTGTTCAACAACAAATTGTTTATGAATGTAACTGGAATATTTTCAGATTACATTTACGAAACCGAAGTGAAGCAAAGCACATTTGCACTAAATCTTTTCAGCAGTGTGCGCAATCTGAGTAGCAAAGTAGACTTCGATTATTATCCCAACAATCGCAACAATATTAAATTTGGTGGGATTTACACCTTCCACACTTTCAAACCCAGCAATGTTACCGTTCGCTCTGGAGACGATTTCTTCGATCCAGATAGGATAAAAAAGCAAAATGCCCACGAAACCGCTGTTTATCTTTCAGATGTGATTGATATAACCGACAAACTACAGTTTAATGCTGGCGTTAGATTCTCTGCCTTCACACCAGTTGGTCCTTATCAGTTTACAGAATTTGGCCCTAATAGGGAAATTCTAAGTGTGAAAAATTTTGAAGAAAACGATCGCATTACCACATATAGCGGCTTAGAACCTCGTTTCACCTTCCGATATCAAGTAAACACCAATAGCTCAATTAAAGGTGGAATAACCAGAAATATTCAATACATACATTTGGCTGCACCTTCGGGCTCATCGCTCCCTACCGATCTTTGGGTGCCATCAACTTTAAGAACCAAACCGCAAGTGGGCTGGCAATATGCTTTGGGTTATTTCAGAAACTTCTTCGAAAACAAGTTCGAAACATCTGTTGAAGTTTATTACAAAACCATGAGCAACCAAATCGACTTTAGAGACGGTGCGGCATCCGCCTTCGATTTCAATACCCAACTCGAAAACGAATTTGTGTATGGTGATGGCGAGTCTTACGGCGCAGAGTTTTTTATCAACAAAAGAACAGGAAAATTTACAGGTTGGATTGGTTACACTTTGAGTTGGAGCTGGCGAAAATTCGAAGATATAAACGCTGGAGAAAGATTTCCTTATCGCTTTGATAGAAGGCACGACCTTTCAGTGGTTGGTTCTTACGATTTAGACAAGCGCTGGAATTTTTCTGGAACCTTTATTTATGGTACTGGAAATGCCATTTCGCTACCCCTAAGTTTCTTTGTTTTCGAAGGCAGATTGATTCAAGAATATGGCAGCCGAAACAATTACCGTATGCCAGCTTACCACAGGTTAGACTTTGCAGCAACTTACAAGCCACTGAAAAACGAAAACCGAAAAGTTAAAAGCACCTGGACTTTTGCCATTTACAATGTTTACAGCCGCTTAAATCCATTCTTCTTGTATTTCGATACCGAAGGCTCATTCCAACAAAACTCTTTAAAGGTTCAAGGCAAGAAGGTTTCCCTGTTCCCAATTTTACCATCTGTAACCTGGAATTTTAAATTTTAAGGTATGAAAATTCTAAAAAATCTATTCCTCGCATTTATTGTAATTTCATCCTTTGCAGCCTGCGAAAGAGACATCGATATTGATTTAAAAGATTCTGTTGCTAAATTGGTGGTTCAAGGCCATATTGAGCCCGATAGTTTTGCTTATTTAAGTATTTCCACCAGCTTTCCGTTTTTCGAGCGATTAGATCTAAGTAAACTGCTTTCGAGTTTGGTATCGGGTGCAACTGTAATAGTATCTGATGGCGTAATAAACGATACCCTTCAACCGGTTATTTACCTTGCCAATTACACTGTTTTCAATTACCAAGGAACCAAAATAAAAGGAACTCGTGGGGCTCGATACAGCATAAAAATTCTCTACAACGAACACGAAATTGAAGGTGCAACCACCATACCAGTTGCTTCAGGATTAGATTCTATTTTCTTCCGTCCGAAATCTGGCACCATTACCAACGCAAGAGACAGCAGTTTGGTAGAATTGTTATTTAGGTATACTGATCCAGATACACCTGGCAACTATGCACGAGCCTTTACCAGAACTCAATTTGAAGATTTTTGGGGAAGCGATTTCTTCTCTGTTTTCAATGATGGGTTGATAAATGGCGGTTCAGTAGAATTTATTCTTCGAGGAGCTAAAGAGCCCTACATTTTTAACGATTCTACTACCTTTGAAGACTTTGGATATTTTAAAAGAGGAGATTCAGTGCAAGTGAAATTTGCAAATATTGATTTTGCCCATTACGAATTCTGGCGGACATTAGAAACTGCAGCTGGTTCAGCAGGTAATCCTTTTGCATCGCCAGCAGTGGTATCTAGCAATTTAAAATCCATAAAAGGACCAGACGTAATTGGCGTTTTTGGCGGTTACAGTTCAAATTTTTACAGTTTATACATTCCTAAATTTCCATGAGTACAACAACAGAGCATGTAAAATGCTTAATAATTGGTTCCGGTCCTGCCGGTTACACTGCTGCAATTTATGCGGCTAGAGCAGCTTTAAGTCCAGTATTATACACTGGTCTCCAACCAGGCGGACAATTAACTATTACCACCGAAGTAGAAAATTACCCAGGTTACAAAGATGGCATTCAAGGTCCA
>DAIRTB010000150.1:0-1207 GCA_036804105.1 Bacteroidota bacterium
GATAGAGAGCGTATTAGAAAGATTTTACTGAGTTTAGATTTCGACATAACGTACGATTATCTTGAAGGTTACACCGTTACAGTTCCAGGTTATCGAGTAGATGTAACCAGAGAAATTGATGTGATTGAAGAAGTGCTTCGGATTTATGGTTTCAACAATGTGAATGCTGGAAATAAAATTCAGTATCAGAGCGGGTACCCTTTGCGTGGCGAAAAACACAATTTATTGGAACGTATTGCCAATCATTTATCGGCTAGAGGTTTTAATGAAATTCTGTGTAATTCCTTGAGCAACAAGGCATATTTAGACTTTTTAAAGGATATTGATTTCCAACCTATTTCGGTTCTAAATCCTTTGAGCGAGCAATTGAGTATGTTGCGCAACCACCTTTTATTCGGCGGATTGGAGTCTATTCAACGCAACTTGGCAAGAAAAAGAGGCAATCTTCAATTGTTTGAGTTCGGCAAGACCTACAGAAAAGAAGGCGAAAAGAACAAAGAAAACGAGCAACTCGCACTTTGGATAACAGGAGATAATCAGCCAGAAAATTGGGAATCGGGTAAGAGGAGCATGAACTTTTACAACCTGAGCGCTCAAATTAATAGCCTGCTAGATCGTGTTTTGGGTACAAACATCACCCTAAACCCAATACAAAACCCTTTAGGCAACTTGAGCGCTGAAATTAAAAGTGGAAATAAGGTTATAGGAAATGTGTTTTTGGTAAGAAACTCAATATTGAGTTCTTTCGACATTAAGCAAGAAGTTTATTACGCAGAAATTAATGTGGCTACGCTGTTGCAACTTCATGCAAAACAAAAACACCATTTCGAAGAATTGGCAAAATATCCAGAGGTGCGACGAGATTTGGCCTTGCTTTTAGATAAAACCGTAAGTTACAATACACTTAAAGAATTGGCTTTCAAGGCAGAACAAAAACTGTTAATTGCCGTTAATGCTTTCGATGTGTACGAAGGAGACAAGATTCAGGAAGGAAAAAAATCTTATGCTATCAGCTTTACCTTTAGAGATAGGGAGCGAACATTAACGGATCAGCAAATTGAGGCTATTATGCAAAAATTAATTAGTACTTTTGAGCAAAACTTGAAAGCCGAAGTCAGAAAGTAATATGAAAAGTAGCGATGTATTTAATTTTGAAACCCGTTACCAAAAATTACAGTCTGTAGGTAATAAGTTAACCCAGCAGCAA
>DAIRTB010000150.1:1217-5899 GCA_036804105.1 Bacteroidota bacterium
TTGTCTTGAAAAAGAACGAAGAAATTAAGCAGTTAAATAGCAAAGTAGAGGCAGCAATTTTGGCGGCTAGTTTAACCCAAACCGATGGTAGTCAGGTTGAATTAAAAAATAAACTTAGCGAGTTTATTAAAGAGATTGACAAGTGCATAGCCTTGCTAAATAGCTAGGAGCAGCAAAAATTGTCTGAAAATGAGCAAATTAAACGTAAACATACAAATAGGCGATAGAACCTACCCACTTATGGTAGATGCAGAACAAGAGGGGTCTTTAAGAGCTGCAGCTAAGCAATTAAGTGGTAAATTAAATGCCTACCGCAGCCAGTTTGGGATAGCTGATCAGGTGGATTTACTTTCTATGGTTGCCTTATTTTATGCACACGACAACCTCCAGAAGGATGCCAATGCGGCGCTCAATCCAGAAAAGTTACAAGAAGAACTTGAAAAGATTGATGCCTTAATTGACGGCATGTTGCCCTAATTTTCAGATTTCTTTTTCGCAATTAGCTTGCACTACCACGTTTTGCCCACGTAAAAGGGCCTTAAATTTTAAAGAATAATTCATATGGTAGAAATTATTATTGCGGCAGTTGTTGGCCTCGGAGCCGGTATCGTAATTGGTCGCTACTTGCTAGTCCAAATCATGAAAGGGCAGATTGAAGCAAGCAAACTTGAGTCAGATCGCATTCTCAGAGAAACTGAGATGAAAGCAGAATCGCTCAGAAAAGAAAAAGAATTACAAGCAAAAGAGCGTTTTCTACAGCTAAAATCTGAAAACGAACGTGAAATTAACAAGCGTACCCAAGCTATGGTGGCCAACGAAAACCGCATAAAGCAAAAGGAACAAAGCATTACGCAAAAAATTGAACAGCTAGAGAAAAAAGAAAAAGACTTAGACCTAGTTAAAGAAAAGCTTCAAAAACAAATCGAAATTACCGATGGTAAAAGAGAAGAGCTTGAAAAATCGCACAAAAGTGTACTTGGTCAGCTAGAAAAAGTTGCGGGTATGACCAGCGAAGAAGCTCGTGATCGTTTAATAGACAGTATGAAAGCGGTTGCGAAATCTCATGCCACCAGCCAAATTAAAGAAATTGTAGACGAAGCAAAACTTACGGCCAACAAGGAAGCTAAGAAAATTGTAATCGAAACCATTCAGCGCACTGCAACCGAGCACGCCATTGAAAATGCAATTTCCGTTTTTAACATTAAGAACGATGACATTAAAGGTCAAATTATCGGTAGAGAAGGTAGAAACATCCGGGCGTTAGAAGCTGAAACAGGTGTTGAAATTATTGTGGATGATACTCCGGAGGCAATTGTTCTTTCGTGCTTCGATCCACTGAGACGTGAAATTGCACGTTTGGCGCTTCACCGTTTAGTTACCGACGGAAGAATTCACCCAGCAAGAATTGAGGAAGTAGTTGCCAAAGTGCGCAAGCAAATTGAAGACGAAATTGCCGAAATTGGCGAAAGAACTTGTATCGATCTTGGAATCCATGGTTTACACGCCGACTTAATTCGCTTGGTTGGTAAAATGCGTTACCGCTCATCTTACGGACAAAATTTACTCCAACACTCCAGAGAAGTTGCCAACCTTTGCGCAAGCATGGCAGCAGAATTGGGTTTAAATCCGAAATTAGCAAAAAGGGCTGGCTTGCTTCACGATATTGGTAAAGTGCCAGACGATAACCCAGAATTGCCACACGCAATTTTAGGCATGCAGATTGCCGAGAAATACAAAGAACACCCGATAGTGTGTAACGCAATTGGCGCTCACCACGACGAAATTGAGATGACAGATCCAATTTCAGCCATCGTTCAAGCATGTGACGCAATCTCAGGAGCACGTCCAGGCGCACGCCGTGAAATGGTTGAGCAATACATCAAACGTTTGAAAGAACTGGAAACCTTAGCAGCATCATACCCTGGCGTTGAAAAAGCATTTGCAATCCAAGCAGGTAGAGAACTACGTGTAATTGTAGAAAGCGAAAAAATTACCGACGATCAAGCAGATGTGTTATCAGTAGATATTTCACAGAAAATACAAACAGAAATGCAGTATCCTGGCCAAATAAAGGTTACGGTTATTAGAGAGAAAAGAGCGGTGTCGTTTGCTAAATAATGGATAATGGATAATGAGCTGACGCAGCTTTTATCGATTCAAAAAAAGGCGAAACTTAGGTTTCGCTTTTTTTGTAGGGTGAAAATTATGTATTATTAGTAGAGAAAAGGCATGCCTTTTCTCTTTGCATGTGTTATCTTAATGCATACAGCGATTACCCAGACCCTAATCCTGTCCATCAATGAATCCTAAAAATCTTGTTCAAAACGATATCTGGCAATTAAAGGAATCGCCCTACCTTGATTTACTAGTTAAAAGGAATTTTCTAGAACTTGATTTATTAAGAATTCTGAAACCTACAAAGTAAATACAAAGCAATTCTTGTATTAGCTATGCTGATGTATAAACTCTATTGCCTTACTATTAAAATAATCGGGTTGATCTACATTGCAAACATGCCCAGAATCTGGCACAACTTCTAACCTGTTGTAAGTGGGCTGCTCACCAACCAATTGAATTACCGATGGTAAAAACAAATGATCTTCTTTACCCATTAAATACAGGGTGGGAACAGGTAATTCCCGCTCTCTAAATAGCTTGAAAATCGGATTGATCTGATAGGTTAAGGTAAACCAGCGCAAAAACTCCTTTTGGTAAAGTCGTTTTGCTTCGTTAATAAACAAATTTCTAGATTCTTTATGACGCTTCTTCGGCATGATGGCGAAAGCGAAAATCTTGTACAGCCAAATAAATGGCACCACACGTTTCAGCAAATTTCCTGAAAAAACTAAGAAGCGAGATTTGTAGTTAAATCTTAGAATCGCTCCCCCTAAAATCATCGACTTTACTCTATCTATATGCTTTTCGCCAATTATGCGAATGAGCATGGAGCCAAGAGAAATGCCGATAAAGTGTGCTTGTTTTATTTTTAAATGATCTAAAACATGGATAACATCCTCGGCAACATCGTGGAAAGTGTAGGGGTTTAACTCCTTTTCAGATCTGTGTGCCGATTTTCCATGACCACGTAAATCGAGCAATAGCACATTAAAATGCGCTTTGAAAGCTCGCAATTGTTTGTACCAAATAGAAGAACTCCCGCCTGCGCCATGCACAAATACAACCCATTCGTTAGAAGGGATTTCGGCGGTAATAACTTTATGGTATAACATTCGGTAAAAATAGGGGCTTAATTACAGATTAATGCATTTTGCTCCTAGTATAACAACTTTTTGTTGATTTTGATTGGCCTAGAATTGTGCCACCAAGCATTTTTTGGCTAAAGCAGTCTAGATGAGCCACATTTTTTGGCTAAAGAGGTCTAAAATTAGCCACGAATTCACGAATTAAATAGTCTATTTGAAGACCATTTGATTTTTGTATTTGATGAAAATAATTCATTTAATAAAGTAAAACTCCATTAGAATAATTAATCCCAATTCGTGCATTAGTGGCTAAAAAAAATTGCGTCAGCAAAAAAAATTAGAGACACATTGATGCTTAAACCCAGTTAACCTCTGGATGAATTTCGACCTTGAATTTATCCAGCACATCTTTTTGTATTTGTAGCGCAACCGCCATCAGTTCGGCGCCAGTTGCGTTACCGAAGTTTACCAGCACCAACGCATGTTTCGGGTAAGTGCCAGCATCGCCAATACGTTTGCCTTTCCAGCCGCACTGCTCAATTAGCCAAGCCGCAGAAAGCTTAATATATTCCAGATTTTCTGTTTTGAATGATGGCATTTCTGGATATTTCATTAACAACTCATCAGCAAAAGTCTTTTCTACGATTGGGTTTTTGAAAAAGCTACCAGCATTCCCCACAACGGCAGGATCAGGAAGTTTAGATTTCCGGATATTGATAACCGCTTCTGCCACATCTGCAATAGTGAATTCTGTTCTCCCCTGTTCACTTAGTGCTTGACCAATTGCTCCATAATTGGTGTTGAGAATATGCTTTTTATTCAAAGTAAAATTTACTCGAGTAATTATAAACTTGTCTTTCAGATGAGTTTTGAAAATGCTGGTTCTGTAGCCAAACTCGCAATCTTCCTTGAAATATTGCTCGAAAGTGCCGTGCTCCAAATTGTATCCATGCAAAGAATGGAAAGTGTCTTTTACCTCAACCCCATAAGCGCCAATATTTTGCATGGGTGCCGCTCCCACTGTTCCAGGAATTAGTGACAAATTCTCAACTCCGCCATAACCTTGAGCAACACAATACATCACAAACTGATGCCAATTAACCCCAGCACCAACTGAAAATAGCACGGAATCATCATCCTCAGAAATTACCTTGCTATCCTTTATGGCCATTTTTAAGACCAAACCAGCAAAATCTTTAGAAAGCAGTACATTACTTCCTCCACCTAAAACCAGCAGTGGAATATCTTGTTCTTTCTGCCAAGCAAGCAATTCTAAAAGCGCTTCTTCAGAGCTTACTTCTGAGAAAAAAGCTGCTTTTACATCAATTCCGAAAGTGTTGTAGGTTTTTAAAGAGACGCCTTCTAGTATTTGCATTTTTTACTGAAATCTGATTTTAATTATTGCTGATGTTAGCAAATTGGAGGATATCTGCTCCCAAATATTTCTCGATTATTTGCTGATATACTTTTGACGATGCA
>DAIRTB010000151.1:0-5885 GCA_036804105.1 Bacteroidota bacterium
CTGCGGCTTAGCGTGAAATTTTAATCTCGCAAAGGCGCTAAGACGCAAAGAAAAATAATACTTCTTTGATTTCTTAAAGCTTTGCGGCCTTGCGGCTTAGCGTGAAACCTTAATCTCGCAAAGGCGCTAAGACGCAAAGAAAACTCAATTCATATAAGTTTGCAGCTCCTTCAAATTACGGTAAGAGCCGTTTTCCAGTAACATCAATTCTTTATGTGTACCTAATTCAGTAATCTCACCACCTTTTAAAACTGCAATTCTATCGGCATCTTGAATGGTAGAAAGTCGGTGAGCGATAATAATACTGGTTCTGCCCTTCATTAAGACATTCAAAGCATCTTGTACCAATTTCTCAGATTCAGAATCTAGGGAACTGGTAGCTTCATCTAAGATTAAAATTGCTGGGTCTCTTAAAATTGCCCGAGCTATTGCAATACGTTGGCGCTGACCACCCGAAAGCTTTATTCCACGCTCACCAACTAAAGTTTCGTAAGCATCTGGAAATTGGGTGATAAAACTATGGGCATTAGCCTGTTTCGCTGCTTCAATAATTTCTTCTTTATCCGCCTCAGGTTTTCCATAACTGATGTTTTCTAAAATGGTACCACCAAAAAGAATTACATCTTGTGGTACAATGGCCAATTGCGCCCGGTATTCTGATAATGGAATCTCTGCAACATTTCTACCATCTACTTTTACAAAACCGTTATTAGGTTGATAGAATCGGTAGAGCAATTGGGTTATGGTAGATTTTCCTGCGCCACTTTGCCCAACAATCGCTAACTTTTCGCCTTTATTAACTTTTAGGTCGATGCCTCTAAGAATCTCCAATTCTGGCCTGCTTGGATAGGTAAAGCGCAGGTTTTCGAAACTAATTTCACCCTTCAAAATATTTTGAGGGGCAATGCCCTCATGGTCTATATCTATATCTTCGGCTTGTTCTTCTAATATTTCAAGAACTCTTTCGGTGGCACCAAGCGCTTTTTGAATCTGGGCATATAATTCTGCAAAAGAACCCATGGCTGCACCCACAAAAGTTGAGTAAATAACAAAACTGGTTAAATCTCCAATTTTAATTTCTCCCGTTTGAACCAAGGCAGCGCCTTGCCAGATTACCAAAACAATGGTTCCGAAAATACCAAGAATTATAAATGAAGCAAACAAGCCTCTGTAAATTGCCCCTTTTGTAGCCATTGCAACTACTTTAGAGATGGCATGTGTATATCTTTTTTGCTCAAAAAACTCATTAGTATAAGCTTTAACACTAGCAATTGCTTGTAAGGTTTCTTCAACAATGGTGTTAGATTCTGCAAGTTTGTCTTGAGCTTCTCTAGAAATTTTTCTAATATATTTCCCAAACACAACTGCTAGAATCACCAAGATTGGCAAAACCATCAACATGGTTAGTGTAAGTTTGTGAGAAGTAAAAAACAATAAAATTATGCCACCAATAAGAACTACAATTTGCCTCAAAACTTCGGCTGAAATAGTAGTTATGGTATCTTGAATTTGGCTTAAGTCTGCAGAAAGCCTGCTGTTTAAATCGCCAACCCGATTTTTGGCAAAAAACTCCATCGGAAAACTAATTAGTTTACGATAGGTAGCACTTCTAATATCAGCTAAAGTTCTTTCGCCTACTTGAACAAATGTGAGAATTCTAAAGAACGAGAAGATAGATTGGATAATTAATATTCCAAAAAGCAATAATGCAATCTGGTTTATATTAGAGAAAAAAGAATCGTTATTTCCTTCTACTCCTGCATCAATTAATTTACCCATTAAATAGGGAAATGCTAAGGTGGTTAAGCTTCCAACAACTAAAAAAAACAGACCAGCAAAAAATCTATACTTGTAGGGTTTTATGAAAGAAAAGAGCTGTATAAATTTTTTAAACGCTGCTTTATTCATTTTTGCCTTCGGAAGTTCGTCGGCGGAAGATTTATTTGAGCGATTAAAGCGAGATTTTGCCATATTTTAAAGATAATTCGGTTCTATTCATGTGAATTTAATGGAACAAAAAATTTATTTTCGTTCCTTTGTGAGGATTTGAACATGAAACTTCTATATTTTCATCAGTATTTTAAAACACCGCATGAAGCTGGCAGCACGAGATCGTATTACGTTGCTAAAAGTTTGGTTGAAAGAGGGCATGAAGTACACTTGGTTACAACACATGCAACCCGCTCTGGAGTTCAAGAAATTGATGGAATATTTGTACATTATCTAAAAATTAAATACGATAACAAATTCAATAAGTATCGTAGAATTTTGGCCTTCCTTCTATTTATTGTAAAAGGAATTATTGAGGCAGCAAAAATTGGTAAAGTAGATTTTGCGTACATCACCAGCACACCATTAAGTGTGGGTTTAATAGCACTTTACCTAAAAAGTTTAAAGGGTATACCTTATATTTTCGAAGTTAGAGATTTATGGCCAGATTTTCCAATTCAGATTGGAGCTATCGAAAACAAATTCTTAATCAAAATTTTAAGAAGGTTTGAAAAATCCATTTACAGCCAAGCAAATAAAATAATTGCACTTTCTCCAGGAATGGAAGCAGGTGTGAAGCGGGTAAATCCATCTTTTGATGTAAAAATCTTCCCCAATTTTTCTGATGTTCAGCTTTTCTCTCCAGTTCTTAAGCGCACTTTTTATAAGAATAAACTAATTGGGCCTAAGAATTACGGTGTAGTTTATTTCGGAACAATTGGTAGGGCAAACGATTTAGATTTCTTTATCCACATGGCTAGAAAAACCAATAGAATCAATAAAAATTTCCGTTTTTATATAGTTGGCGATGGCTCTGAGCGTATTCGTTTAATGAATACATTAACCAACTACGACAAAAAGTACATCTTTTTTGTAGATCCGATTCCAAAAACAATTTTACCACTGTTTATCAGCCAGATGGATTTTGGCGTTGTTTGTTTTGCAGATTTACCAATTCTAACTACCAATTCACCTAATAAGTTTTTCGATTCTCTTGCCTCAGGCCTGGTTACAGTAGTAAATACCGATGGATGGCTAAAAACTTTGGTCGAAGAGCACAATTGTGGTTTCCATGTACCAGCTGGAAAGCCTGAGCTTTTTGCAAAACTGGCCGTAGATTTAATTAAATCTCCTTCGAAGCTGGAGAAATGTAAAACCAATGCTAGAAAGTTAACAATGGAAAGGTTTTATAACCTACAGATTTGTAACGATTTAGTAGATGAAATAGAAATTAGCTTTTACGGCAAAGTGGTTACTGAGAATGCAGTTTTCGAACTTCCAAGCCCAAATTTCTCTCCAGATTTAGTATCCCAATCGCTTAGTAACAGAGGCGTCAATCAGATTAAATAGGTGATTTGGCTTGTGTTTACGCCAATTAAAATCGTCGAAATCTCCCCCAAAATTTAAGTAGTAATCTAAGTTGTAAGCTTGGAATTCGGTAATAACGTGTTCTCTGAAGTTTAAAGCTACAATCCATCCATCTTCAATATCTTGAAACCACTCTTCATAATAACAATCATCTGAAGCGTGGAAATTCAATATATTTTCTCCTATTAGAATAAACTTGTTAATACCATGTCGCATCAAGGTTTCAAGAATTTCTTGTTTTAGCAGCATAATGTCGTTGCCAATACAATCGTTCCATTCGCCGAGAAACTCAATTATGCAGAAGTTTAGATCATAATCGGCATACAAAATCTTGATAAAAAGCGATTCGGAGCCGAAATTATCCCATTGTGGGTGGATAAGAAAATTGTACAACTGATTGGTAAATTCAAATTCGCTGTAAATTCTTCCATAAAGCGGAGAACGCTCATCTTCCGATGCGTTATACAACTCTATCCAATGGTAAAATGGTTCGAGGTTATGCATTAATTATGCTTGATGATTTTTAATAGCTGCACGAACACTTCCATATTCTGAAAGAAGTTTACTTGCCGTAACAACATCCACCCCTAAAATTTCCATGATCATATTAGTGCCTCTTTCTACTAGTTTGTGATTACTCAACTGCATGTCTACCATTTTGTTGTCTAATACCCTTCCAATTTTTATCATCGAAGCAGTGGTAATCATATTTAAAATCAATTTCTGAGCTGTGCCCGCTTTCATTCTGGTGCTGCCTGTTAAAAATTCTGGCCCCGTTATCGCCTCAATACAAATATTGGCCACATTTTTTAAAGCTGAATTTGGGTTGCAGCAAATGCCAATGGTCTTAATCGTATTTTCATTGCAGGTTTTTAAGGCATCTAACACGTATGGAGTTGAGCCAGATGCAGTAATTCCAATTACTACATCTAGTTCAGAAACTTGGTGTTGTTGCAAATCTTTCCACCCTTGCTCTGTATTGTCTTCAGCAAACTCTACAGCTTTTCGAATGGCTTGGTCGCCACCAGCTATTAAGCCGATTACCAAACCCTGGGGTACTCCAAAAGTAGGTGGGCATTCTGATGCATCAAGAATTCCTAGTCTACCGCTTGTGCCAGCGCCTAAATAAAAAATTCTACCGCCAAGTTTAAGTTGTTCAACACAAACATCAACCGTTTTACCTATTTCAGGCAAACATTTTGCTACCGCAATGGCTACAGTTTGATCTTCCAAATTAATGTTTGTTAACAATTCTTCTGTTGTCATTAACTGTAAATTTCGGTATTTCGAGTCTTGTTCGGTGTATTTCATTCGTATTTACTAAGCAAACTGCGAAGTTACACACATAATTCATTAGAAGCATTTAGCTTTGCAGTTAACTTTTTCAACACTTTTGATGTTGTAATTAAGTTAGAAAAATATGGTAGATAATAATAAGTGGCTATGTCGGGTTTATTTACCCATAGTTATAAGTGTGGTGTTGGTTTTGGGGATGTTTATTGGCTTTTGGATGAACAATTCGAAAGCGCCTCAATTCATTCTCGGTCGTGGTAATGGAAAGATTGATCAGGTAATGCGCTTAATCGATAAGCAATACTTAGACACCATTAATCAAGAAAATCTTTACAATGCCGCCATTGCTGCTTTGCTTAACGATTTAGATCCCTATTCTGCGTATATTCCTGCCTCAGATTTTGATATTGTGAACGAGCCTTTAGAAGGAAATTTTGAAGGAATTGGAGTAGAATTTTATATTTTGAATGATACAGTTTTGGTGGTTTCTGCAATTTCCGGAGGTCCATCAGAAAGTGTGGGTGTTCTAGCTGGTGATAAGATTTTAGAGGTTGATGGAGCTCCTTTTGCTGGAGTTGGCATGGTTAACGAAAGTGTGGTTAAAAAGCTTAGAGGCGCTAGCGGAACCAAGGTTAAAATAAAAATGCTTCGAGGAAATAAAAAAATAGATTTCGTAATTACTCGTGGTAAAATTCCATTAAATAGTGTAGAAGTAGCTTACATGTTGAACGCAGAAGTTGGCTACATTAAATTAACCAAGTTTTCTGCCACTTCAGGGCAAGAAGTTGCCGAGGCAATTGAAAAATTGCAGGAGCAGGGAATGCAAGATCTGATTTTCGATCTTCGGGGAAATCCGGGCGGTTATTTAAATGCTGCTATCCAAATTGTAGACGAATTTTTGAGTAAAGGCAGATTAATAACTTATACGGAGGGCAGAACTCAACCCAGAAAGAATTATGAGTCAACCAATTATGGTAGTTTAGAACATGAGTCTTTGGTTGTTTTGGTGGATGAAGGTTCTGCTAGTGCCAGTGAAATTGTTTCTGGCGCTGTACAAGATTGGGATAGGGGCGTTATAATTGGCCGAAGAACATTTGGCAAAGGACTTGTTCAGGAACAATTTATGATGAACGATGGCTCAGCGGTTCGTTTAACCGTTGCAAAGTATTTTACCCCAACTGGTAGAAGCATTCAAAAACCGTATGATGCCAATTCCAAGCATGAACAAGATTTAG
>DAIRTB010000152.1:0-5885 GCA_036804105.1 Bacteroidota bacterium
ATGGCAGAAATTAGATTCTGAGAATATAGGCCAGCTGCAAACTTCAATCTAATTCTATCGGTTGCATTATATTTTATACCAATTCTAGGTTCTGGAGAAAATTCAGCAAGCGAAGAATAATACTGCATTCTAAAACCTGGCTCAATAACCAATTTATCGGTTACGAAACGGTATTTAACAAAGCCGTTAAGCTCGGTTGTATTTTCGTTCTGGCCTTCGAAATTATTAAATTCAAAGAGCGTTCTAAATCCGTTGATATCGAAACCATAATCCAATTGGTTTTTCCCCATAAAATAAGAAAAATTCAAACCGAAATTAAAGCCATTGATATTGCTGGTTCTTGGCAAACCATCTTTTTCTTCTTGAACTATTTTATAATCTGAGAACGCTATATTTCCCTTAATCAAAGCAGAGCTGGTGGAAGGAATTAATAAGAAATTAGCACCAGCACCAAAAGAATTCCAGTTTATTTTAGTTATGTCTCTAAAGTTAACCCGATCGTTGAAATTGAAGCCAAACAGATTTAATTTACTTCCATTATCTGCTTTAAACGAAACCTTACCATAAAGATCTGTAAAGTTGAAAGGGAGACCAGAGGTGTCTGCATAATCGTATAAAACCTTAGAGGTTTGCTCTAAATATGATGTTCTTCCTGTTAGGATGAATGTGTTATTTGATGCTGTACCATCTTTTTTCTTAGATAAAGGGCCTTCTAATAAAAGCCTTGAGGTAAAGGGACTTGCTCCAATTTTACCTGTTATCCTTTTTCCATTACCATCTCTCGTTGTGATGTCCATAACTGCTGAAACTCTTCCACCGTGCTCTGCATTAAAGCCACCAGTATTAACCTCTGCATTTCTAATGATGTCTGTTTCGAAAACCGAGAATAAACCAATACTATGGAACGGATTGTAGATAATCATTCCATCTATCATCACCTTATTTTGGATAGGCGAACCACCCCGAATGTACAATTGCCCACCTTGATCGCCTGTAAAAACAACGCCTGGCAAAACCTGAAGGTATTGCGCTAAATCTGGCTGCCCACCTACTGATGGGATTTTATTAATCTGTTTTGGAGAAACTGAGGTTACCCCAATTTGAACCGTTGTTTTAGCAGCTTCTTTTTCTGCACTTACTTCTACAACACCAAGGCTTATGGATTGCTTGGTAAGGTTTAATCTCTGATTGATAATTTGGCCTGCTCTTGTTATTTCAACTCTTGCCTCAACGGTGTCAAAACCCAAGTAGGTACAAGTAAGTGTGTAAGTGCCAAGTGGAACTTTAGAAATGGTAAAAAATCCGTTTACATCTGTAGAAGCTCCAATAGTTGTGCCTTTTAAAAACACATTGGTAAACATTACTGGCTCGCCATTATCCTTGTCGTAAACAAAACCTCTAATGGTTCCATTCTGTGCAATTGCAGAAAAACTAAGAAGAGAAAAAATTAAAAATAAAAATATATTGCGCATCAATCTAAAGTAAAGGTCGAAAATAAGATTCTTAATTGGTATTCACAATTCGGTAACATTTTTTAGTTGTTAAATAAACTATCCGTAGGTCCTTTGCCTTGACGAATTACTTCCCATTCATCGCCGTTGCAATCTATTACGGTTGAAGGTTGGTTGTCGCCATAGCCACCATCAACCAATAAATCTATTTCGTTTTGATAGCGCTCATAGATTAATTCTGGATCTGTGGTATATTCTACTACTTCGTCATCATCTATAACTGAGGAGGATACGATCGGATTACCCAATTTCTCTACCAACATTCTGGCAATAACATTATCTGGAACCCGAATACCGACTGTTTTCTTTTTACTTCTGAAGAACTTGGGCACATTACTGTTTGCATTCAAAATAAAAGTATATGCACCGGGCAATAATCTTTTCATCAACTTGAAAGTTGGAGTAGAAATCTGCTGACAATAATCTGATAAATGACTTAAGTCTGAGCAGACTAAAGAAAATTTATCTATTTCTCCGGGCATTTTTTTAATTCTACTAATGCGTTCTATGGCTTTAGGAGAGTTCATATCGCAACCGAAAGCGTAAACTGTATCGGTTGGATAAACTATAACGCCATCTTTTTTGAGGCAAGCGATGGCTTGATCTAATTGACGTTCATTTATATTTTCAGGATAGAGTTTTATAATCATGTGCGTTTTCTTTTAGGTTTCGAAAATTCAAAGTTAAGCACTTTAAACTTGCTTTACTGTTACACGATTTTGAGGATGTAGCATCATTATAAAACAAAAATCCGGATAAGCATTTGGTAACCAAACCCTCATCCGGAGTAAATGTATGAAATTAGACTAGTTTAATACTTCTTTTACTAAGTTAGCAGCATCTTGCAACTGAATTGCAGATGATACTTTTAAGCCTGAATTATCCAGTATTTCTTTCGCTTCTACTGCGTTAGTTCCTTGTAAACGAACAATAATTGGAACTGGAATTTCGCCAATGGCTTTGTAAGCATCAACAATACCATTTGCAACACGGTCGCAACGTACAATTCCACCAAAAATATTGATTAAGATTGCTTTTACATTCGGGTCTTTTAAGATGATGTTGAATGCATTTGCAACAGTTGTAGCATTTGCAGAACCGCCCACATCTAAGAAATTTGCAGGCTCACCACCAGATAACTTAATAATATCCATTGTTGCCATTGCTAAACCAGCTCCGTTTACCATACAACCAACGTTTCCGTCAAGTTTTACATAGTTAAGGTTAAACTCACCCGCTTCAACTTCAGTTGGATCTTCTTCTAAAACATCACGCATTTCTGCAATGTGCTTTTGGCGATAAAGTGCGTTATCGTCTATATTTACTTTTGCATCAACAGCAAGAATCTTGTCGTCTGATGTTTTAAGCACTGGGTTAATTTCGAATAATGAGGCATCAATGCTTTCGTACGCTTTGTAAAGTGCGAAAACAAATTTGATCATCGATTTATGAGCATCGCCAGAAAGACCTAAGTTAAAAGCAATTTTTCTTGCCTGGAAACCTTGTAAACCAACTCTCGGATCTACCGTTTCTTTGTGGATTAAATGTGGAGTGTTGTGTGCAACTTCTTCAATGTCCATTCCACCTTCAGTAGAATACATAATTACATTTTTGCCGTTTGTACGATCTAACAAAACGCTCATGTAAAATTCTTTGGTTTCTGATGCGCCAGGATAATAAACATCTTGAGCTACCAAAACCTTGTGTACTTTTTTACCTTCTGCACTAGTCTGAGGTGTAATAAGTTGCATGCCCAAAATATTGGTTGCTTTTTCTCTTACATCGTCCAGGTTTTTAGCAAGCTTAACACCGCCACCTTTACCACGACCACCAGCATGGATTTGTGCTTTAATAACACACCAATCTGAATTGAAATCGGTTTTAAGTTTTTGAGCAGCTTCTACTGCTTCATCTACTGTATTGGCCAAAAAGCCTTCTTGAATGGCAACTCCAAAAGATTTTAAGATGCCTTTAGCTTGGTACTCGTGTATATTCATTTGCTCTGTATTTTGCGGGGTAAAAGTACTTCTAAATTGTTAAATTTCTTACTAAAAAACTGTTTTTATTCATTAAACATTGAATCTAAAAAGCATGATGTCGCCATCATCAACCACATAAGTTTTGCCCTCAACACCAACTTTTCCTGCCTCACGTGCTGCTGCCCAAGATTTATAACTAAGAAAATCGTTATATTTAATTACCTCAGCTCTAATAAATCCTCTTTCGAAATCTGAGTGAATAACGCCAGCCGCTTGTGGTGCTGTCATGCCTTTACTAATCGTCCAAGCTCTTACTTCTTTTTCACCAGCGGTGAAATAAGTATATAAATCTAATAAGCTGTAAGCCGATTTAATCAATTTCTGAACGCCACTTTCGCTTAAGCCCATGTCTGATAAGAATGCTAATCTGTCGTCAAAGCTTTCTAGCTCAGCAATTTCTGCTTCCATGGCTGCCGAAATAATTAGGATTTCTGCATTTTCTGCTGCTGCCATAGCTCTTACTTTCTCCACCATTTCGTTTCCGTTTGGTAAATCTGTGTCTGCAACATTGCAAACGTAAAGCACTGGTTTATCGGTAAGTAAAAATAAATCTGCAATGTGCTCTCTATCTTCTGGAGTAGTTTTTACTGATCTTGCTGATTTGCCCTCCAACAATGCATCTCTAAACAAGGTTAGAATTGGCTGAGCTGCTTTTGCATCCTTATCTCCTGTTTTGGCAGCACGATCTACTTTCTGGAGCTTTTTCTCGACACTATCTAAGTCTTTGAATTGCAGCTCCATATCGATAATTTCTTTATCATGAATGGGATCTACTTTTCCGTGCACGTGCACAATGTTCGGATCGTCGAAACATCTCAAAACATGCAAAATGGCATCTGTCTCTCTGATGTTAGCTAAGAATTTATTGCCTAAACCTTCGCCTTTGCTGGCACCTTGCACCAAACCGGCAATGTCTACAATTTCAATGGTATTGGGAACAATACGTTCCGGATTAACCAATTCTGCTAGTTTGTTTAATCGCTCATCGGGCACGGTAATCATGCCCACATTTGGCTCAATGGTACAGAAAGGAAAATTAGCCGATTGCGCCTTAGCGTTTGATAAACAATTGAATAAGGTGGATTTTCCAACATTTGGCAAACCCACAATTCCACATTTTAAACCCATAATAATGCCGCAAAGGTAGTATTTTATGCTTTAAATTAGAGGGTTCTCGCAGATTCTATTTCTAGCCTATCGATTAAGGCTGCTTTTCATAGATTTTTCTTTTTTTTGGCGCATGGATTTTCACTGTTTTCTCATGGCTCAGATTCTTTTTTTTCTACAGATTTTTTATAAGCGCATAGATTCACTCTAATTTCAGGGATTTTTCTCTTTTTGGGCGCACGGATTTACTCAGATTTTCACGGATTTATTCTTCTCTTCCTTACATTCATTTTGTTCTAACAGATTTATTTAGGCGCACGGATTCACTCAGATTTCACGGATTCTATTTTGAAAAAGAAGGGATAAAATTTTTCTATGTTTTAACTCAGCAATGCGCCTGAACATCATAGTAAAACAATTGACTTAAGTGTATTCGGTCAAATTAATCCTAATCAAAAATTTCATCCGTGGAAATCCGAGAAAATCTGTGAGACATTAAATAAAAAACCGAAGGTTTAAAATAAAGCAATCCGTGCGAATCCGTGAAAATCCGTGCGCTAAAAACAAAACCGAAGGTTTAAAAAAATAATCCGTGCGAATCAGTGAAAATCCGTGCGCTAAAAACAAAAACCGAAGGTTTATAAAATAATAATCCGTGAAAATCCGTGTGCATCCGTGCGCCATTAAATAAAGAAACCGAAGGTTTAAAAAAACAATCCATGCGAATCCTTTAAATCCGTGCGCCATAAACAATTACCTTTGCACCAATTTTATTCAAATGGCAGATTTTGATTTCTTAGCGATAGACCAGAAATGGCAACAAAAATGGGTGGAAAACGAGGTATATAAAACCTCCAACACATCAGACAAACCAAAATACTACATACTTGACATGTTCCCCTACCCATCCGGCGCAGGTTTACACGTTGGGCATCCGCTGGGCTACATCGCTTCAGATATTTTGGCTCGCTACAAAAAACAAAAAGGCTATAACGTTCTGCACCCAATGGGTTTCGATGCCTTCGGATTGCCAGCCGAGCAATATGCTATAGAAACCGGACAGCATCCCGCAGTAACTACCCAAAAAAACACCGCTCGGTACAAAGAGCAACTCAATAAAATAGGTTTAGGGTACGATTGGAGCAGGGAAATCTCCACAGCCGATCCAGCCTACTATAAATACACCCAAGAAATCTTCTTGAAGCTGTTCGATGCTTGGTACAATAAA
>DAIRTB010000153.1:0-5838 GCA_036804105.1 Bacteroidota bacterium
TCAGAGCCAGGGATTAAACGAAATCTGTTATTTTTCTTTCAAGCCTTTAATTTTTCTTTTGAGGATGTAATTAAGCGAAATAAAATCCCTGTGCTTTGTGGTGGTACAGGTTTGTATTTGGAAACTGTACTAAATCAAAAAAAATTACTAGAAGTCCCTGATAATGAATCACTCAGATTAAAACTCCTTCAACTAAACAAACAAGAATTGCTAAATGAATTGGAACTTGTAAAACCATTCTTAGAGACATTCCAAATCGATGCGAGCTCATCAAAAAGAATTATCCGAGCAATTGAAATTGGCGAATTCCAGAAAACAAATGGACAGCCCATTCCATCTATCGAGAAAATAGCCATTCAATCGGTAATATTTGGTTTAAATCCACCTATTGAAAAAAGAAGAGCCCAAATTGCTAATCGATTAAGATCTAGAATAAATGAAGGCTTAATAGATGAAGTGGATCATCTTCTCGCTAAATACGGAAGCGAATTTCTATTTTGGTGCGGATTAGAGTATAAATTTATCTCCAAATATTTAACCCATAAAATCAGTCTAGAAACTTGTATAACCCAATTGGAAACTGCAATCAACCAGTATGCAAAGAGACAGATGACCTGGTTCCGAAAAATGGAACGCAGTGGATTTCAGATTCACTGGTTAGATACCAATCAAAGTTCTGAGGAACAAGCACTAGAAGCAATAAAGATCTACAAGCGAATTATGGCTTAACCCAATTTTTCAATCAAAACTGCCGCATACGCTACCAAACCTTCTTGCCTACCAATAAAACCCATAGTTTCGTTGGTAGTTGCTTTAATGGAAATATTGTCGATATCTGTTGCCAGAATTTTAGCAAGAGCAGTTTTCATTTCTGGAGCATACTTCATTATCTTAGGTTGCTCTAAGACCAGCGTGCAGTCTATATTTCCAAGTTTATACCCTTTTTCTTCCACCAGTTTGTAGCAATGTGCCAAGAGAATTTTACTATCTATTCCCTTGTACTTTGCATCAGAATCTGGAAAATGAACACCAATGTCTCCAAGATTTGCGGCACCTAAAAGCGCATCGCAAATAGCATGGATTAAAACATCTGCATCAGAATGACCTTTAGCACCTTTTGAATGAGGAATTAAAACGCCCCCCAACCAGAATGGAATACCTTCAACGAGTTGATGAACATCGAACCCAAAACCTATTCTAACCACTAAAATTAGTTAGTTGCTGGGGCTGCTGGTGTAGATTTCTTAAACGCCTTCATATCAAATTGAAGGGAGAATCTTAGCGTATTTTCCAAGGGACTTGCTTGAGCTAAACCAGTTCTATTGGTTGGTATGATGTAAGAAAAATCGATCTTAAAAACATTATACATTACGCCAGCGCCCATAGAAATGTACTGTCTTGCACCTTTAGAAAGATCTTCGTGAAAGAAACCACCTCTAATTGCAAACTGCTTATTGTAAATGTATTCTAAACCAATTGCCATGGTAATTTCTCTTAATTCTTCTGCAAATCCATCTGGTGCATCACTAAAAGATTTAAAAACGCCCTCTATTACCCCTTTAGAATTTGGATCTTCTCCTCTCTCTGGAATTGGGTTGCCCTCGTTATCGAAAATAAAATTGCCTAGTGTATCTCTTTGATATACTGGGTTAGTAGGCACCATAAGTTTGTTAATCTCAGCGCTAATTCCAAACTGATTGTATTTATCTAAATCAATTATTAAAGCCGAACCCAAGCGCATATTAGCTGGTAAGAAATTTGCCTGACCAGATTCAGTGTAAGAAATCTTTGCACCTAAGTTAGAAAAGTTTAAACCAGTGTTAAAACGAGCTTTTTTGTCTTTAACCTTAATATCGTCTGTATAAAAGAAAGAAACATCTCCCGCAAAAGAGGTGCCTGGTTTGGTAGCATTGTTTGCATCTAAACCAGCTGCAAGATTGCTGTAAATAAATCTTAAACCAATACCTGTTGAGAATTTTTCAGATAGTTTTCTTGAATATGCTCCATCAACTGAAAATTCGTTGGGGTTAAAAGTGCCTATTGGAAAACCATTTATGTCTGTAAAGTTGATATCGCCTAAAGAAAAATAACGTAAGGCAGCACCAAAAGACTGTCTATCGTCAATTTTCTTGTAAAATGAAAGGTAAGCAAGCGAAATATCTGGTACAAGATTTCTTAACCACGGCGTGTAAGAAATACTAAAGCCTAATTCGTCTTCAACAAAAGCTAATTTTGCAGGATTCCAATGAATTGAATTCGCATCTGGCGAGGTTGCAACACCTAAATCGCCCATGCCTCCTGCTCGTGCATCAGGCGAAATAGTTAAAAATGGAACTGCCGTTGTGATGGTATTAAGTGTTTTTCCGTTCAACTCGTTTGGATTAACACTATTTTGGCCTAAAACACTTGCAGCGCTGAATAAGCCCAAAGCAGCAGTAGAAGTAATGGTTTTTAAATTAAGGTGCATTTTAATATGGTTCTTAAGGTCTGTAAAGATATTGTTTTATTAAGACTTAGCGCAAGATAACAAGTTTTTGTATTGCATCAGCAGTTTTACCATTGCTAAGTTTGATTTTTAGTTTGTACATGTAAACTCCCTTTCCAATAAGGTCGCCATACTCGTCTAAGCCATCCCATTCGATGGAGTTGGCATGGAAGCTACCCGGTTCAAAATCTTGGTAAAAGGTTTTTACTAATTTGCCGCTCATACTAAAAATCTTAAGTTCGGCCGTAAAGGGTTGCGCAGCCTGGTTATGATCGAACATAAACCGGGTGTTGGTTGTAAACGGGTTGGGGTAGTTGAGCAGATTTTTTATTACGATATCCTTCTCATCTTCCACCCTAAAATCTAAACTTGCTTCGTTCGAATTGTTTAAAACATCCCAAGCCTTAAATCTAATGGTGTAATTTCCTGGCTCAAGATTCCTCAATTGATAGCGAACCAATCCTCTTCTAAAATCGTCTTTTTCGGCTACATAAAAATCGTTTAGAATGTACGATTTCTGATTGTCGTTATTCACAACTGTGGTAATATCTCGCCCAATGCCGTTCCCTAGGGTGTTAATGCCGCTACTGTCTGATAATTTTGCGTGAATAAATGGATTTCTATCTGTAACCCCACCAGAAACAAATCGGGTGTCGTTCATAAAAAGACCAATCTCAGGGCCTTCATCATCGTTAATTACATTGCCACTATTGCCACCAATAATAAAGTTGGTAAAAGCTCCAGCTCCATCAACTGATTGGTTTTCAACATAGAGACTAACCAAGCCTTTTCCGAAATTGTAGGCAATATCTAGGGGCACAATAAATTGAAAGCTAAACTGTCCATTTACTACAGATGAAGAACCCTTGTGAATTAAAGACCTTCGTGCGAAAAACGTAAAAGGTGTCGTACCAGGGTCATTGGCTAAAGTAGTAAACGGCATTTCTTTATCGAAAACAGTTTGATTCAACTGCCCATTAAAATTGCTCAAAACATTTCCTAAGGTATCTATTACCATGCCGCTAATGGTTACAAAACCCAATGCTCCAAGGGTATCTGGAACTGCAGAAACTGCCACATCATTAATCTTGGTTATTACCGCTTGCTCTTTTGGATAAGCTAAAGTAACCACAGGGTCTCCTAACAAAGAAAAATTCTTTGTATTTAGCGATAATCCTACATCGTTTAAAGTTTTGTAAAATGCTTCTCCGATTGTTGGAAATTTCCCATTTGTTTTCTTGAATAACTGCTTACTATAAAGTTCCCTGTTAAGGGCATAATTCGGACTCGAAAATGTAAGTCTTGTGGTCGTCATCATAGCTATGGCGCCACCATTTGGGTTCATTAGAACTTGTTCTCCGCTAGAGAAAATGGTTGGGTCATCGAAGCGTGCAAATTCGCAGGTTGCGGTTATAAAAAGTGCTAATCCGAAATTATTATTCCAGGAGTTAATGTCAGAATTGGTACAAATACGCTCTTCTCCCCAACCTAATACGCCTCCATGCCCAGTGTAGTTAACTATTAAGGCGCCCTTATTCATTCGATCATTCAACGTTGCATTTACACCTGGATAGCGAGGCTCTCCTGTTGTAGATATTTGAGGAAACGCATCGGCAAATATTTTGTAAGCAACAGCATTTGGATATTGTTGATTCATGATTCTCGAAATATCATCCGCCTGAGACATGTGTGTATTTCCATCTTGATCATCAGCAACGAAAACCACCGCATTCCGCCAATCTCCGAATGAAGATGAACTTTCGTAGTTGCGGATTTTTCTAAGCATATCTTCAGCCTGAGCAACACTAGATACCGGTAATCTACCAATGGCAACATCAACTAGTTGAGTGTTTGAACCGTCAAAATCACCCTCTCCTGGATCTAAGGTTCCAAAAAATAAATCGCAAGCGTAAGAATTAATTGGATCTAAAGATAATATACTTTGAAAGGTTGGCACAAAATTATGGTTTATTGCAATTCTTCCTTTGTAATCGAAAGAAGCATCACCAAAAAGCGTTACATATTTAGGCAAATCTTCTGGAGTGCTGGCTGTATTGTATAACATTCTAATAAAATCTCTAATGGCAACAATGTCTTGTTTTCCACTAGAAAATTCATTGTATATCTGGCCAGGGGTAACTACAACAGCTCTTAAGTTCTTGGTATTACTGTGGTAATTTGCCAAATTATTGGCTTGATTTATAAATTCTGGATGGGTAATAATTATTAAGTCCTTGTCTCTAACTGCATGAAGGTTTTGATTTGAAATTATAGCTGCACTATTAGGAGACAGTAAACTGTTATAACCAAATGCCATAAACGTTTCTAAAGAATCGGCAGTGTATCTAAAGGAATAGTTGGTGCCAGGTTGCCCAATATTTACATTTTTGGGTGATAAAGGATTGGTTATATTCCAAATTACGGGCGTATTTTGAAAGGTAAACTGATACTGTGTTACTTTTCCCACCCCAATATTTCTTGAATCTCTAAATATAAATTGGTCGTTGTTGTAAATAAGTTTCCTGCGGTAGTTTAATTCAATAAAATCCATCCAACCAATGGAGAAACTATTTGGCTTTGCATAAAATGCGGTAATAGATTGATTACTATTTGGGTTAAGATAGGCGCCTCGTGAATTCCCAATCGAAGCGTATGCGCCTTCGTAAGCCCCAGTAACAGTACTAATTGAAGAGGTTTTAATTGTTCCACCTCCCAAAGGCGTAAAATTAAAACTTGAAAAGGAGGGAGTTGCACTTAAACTCCTTGCAACAACTTTTATTCTATAGTAAATAGAATCGGAAACCTCTCTATTCTGGATGTTAAAATTGTAGGTATGCGATGCTTGCAAATCAAATATATCGCCAACCCAAAGTTTCCCAGATTTAATTAGGTTCCGTTCATCTTTTTCAATTTGTTGTAACTCATCAAATGTGCTTGTTGTGTAGTTAGCGGGCAGAGAACTTGGATTAACATTGTTAACTCGTTTTCCAGACATGCTGCCAATATTTAGAAAATAGTAATTTTCGTTAGCGTACAAATTGTTGTTGTTCTCAAACCTTTTAGAACTATCATTAAAAACCCATTTACTTGGTCCTTCTGCATAAAATACAACCGCATCGCCTTGATTAAAAACTCCATCATTTTCGCCGATAACTTGAATGGCATTTTCTACCAAGTCATCATGCCTAAAATCTGAATTTTGTTGTGACAACATTCCACCGCCATTGCCATAAATGGAAATGTTTCTTGGGTCTATGCTATTTACATTTATGCCCAAGCCTTGAAGCGTACTATAATCTAAACGATAAACCCCATTTTGGCTGACGCCTATCTTATACCAATTTCCGCTAGCA
>DAIRTB010000154.1:0-5816 GCA_036804105.1 Bacteroidota bacterium
GATTGTAGATAATGTAATGGTTGGCAAATTGGGAGCGGCACATTTGGCGGCATCGTCTCTTGCAACCAGCTTTTTTACCATTCCCATGGTTTTTGGAATTGGAGTTTCGTACGCTGTTTCTCCATTAACCGCAATTGCAAAAGGACGTAACAATATAGGAAGATTAAAAGCCATCTTTAACAATGCAATTCTAGTTGCTATAATTCTTGGGTTGCTCATTTTTGCGGTAATTTACTTTTCAGTGCCATTTCTTTCTTTAGTAAATAAAGACCTTGAGGTTGTAGATTTAAGTGGTTCTTACTTACATATTATCGGTTTCAGTATGTTGCCGTTTATGATTTTCTTAAGCTGCAAACAATTTTCAGAAGGTATGGAAATTATGATGCCAGCCTTAATTATCTCATTATCCTCAGTTCCGCTAAATATTTTTCTCAACTGGCTGTTAATTGATGGCAATTGGGGATTTCCTGCCTTAGGTTTAGATGGAGCGGGTTGGGGTACTTTTTATGCCCGACTGTTTATGGGTATATCCCTGTATTTTTATGTGCTGTTTCATAAACGATTGAAATATTTGGATTTAAAATACCTAAAGTTTAGAGATTATCACCGAGCAATTTCGTTTAGAATTCTCAAAATTGGCGTGCCTGGCGGCGTACAATACATTCTAGAAACAGCAACCTTTAGTCTTGCCGCCATTATGATGGGGTGGATTAGTACTCAGGCTTTGGCGGCACATCAGATTGCAATTAATCTGGCTTCCATTACCTTTATGGTTGCCTTAGGTATTTCTACCGCTGGGGCAATTCGGGTTGGGGGTGCTTTCGGAAAGAAGGATTATAATTCCACCAGAAAAATTGGTTACAGCGCCTTAATTATCTCTGTTGGTTTTATGGCAACCTGTGGATTAATTTTTGCCATTTTCAGGAATTATTTCCCAACACTTTATATAGCTGATCCTGAGGTTATTGCAATAGCAAGTTCCTTGGTTTTGATGGTTGCAATTTTCCAAATTTCAGATGGTATTCAGGCTGTTGCAGTGGGTTTGCTACGGGGTATGGAAGATGTTGTGGTACCCACTTATTTAGTAGCCATCGCCTATTGGATAATTGGCTTGCCCATTGGTTATTTCTTTGCCTTTAATCTTGGTTACGGAGCTATAGGCATTTGGATTGGCTTGTCTATTGGGCTAACGGTTTCAGCCATTTTACTATCCCTCAGATTTTTTAAATTTACAAAACATAAGATTTTATAATGAAATTATACGCTAAGCCCTTTCAACTTGCCTTGAAAGTTGCACTTTTACCTATTTTGGTCTGGGAAATTTGTATTATTTATTTCGAATGGGGGAATGGTGCTGGTGCCCTTTACAGTGCTTTTTTAAACACCGTTTTTATTTTAATGGCGCTTCTCCTTCTAGTGCGAAGCTTGAAAAATGGACCATTAAAAAAAGTTGAGATGAAGTTTAAAGATGTTTATCCTTCTGTTGTAGTGGCAGTATTTTCTATTGCTGTGGTGTATTGTGCGATTAGTATTTTGCTGTATCATTATTTGTTTCCAGATTTTTATAAGTTAGTAATTGCAGAGAAAGAGCAATTGCTTATTGCCGATGATGCCGAAATTGAAATGTTAAATGCGGTAGACGAAGTGGTTACTAGAAAGTACAGTGTGGTGGGATTATTCTTCGCTAATTTTTTGGGAACGTTTGCACAAGGACTTTTTGGAGGAGCAGTTCTAACAGGTGTTTTCACTATGAAATCGCCTGAGGAGATGAAGAATTAGCAAACAAAAAAGCAAATTTTGTAAGAAATCAACTTTGGTTTGATTTTTGTTTATGCCCATATAAATCAATTTTAAAATTAAATTTTGGTAATATGGATTTGAAACGATACACTTTTATTTCAGCATTTTTACTCTTCGGATTTATAATAATTCATAATGCAGATGCACAAACAAATTCATCACAACAGAATTTAAACAAAGAGCAAACTGTAAAATATCTTCAAGATAAATTGAAGATTGCAGATCCAGTTTTTAAAGATTTAATTTTAGGCGATAACGGGGAGTTATTAATCAAATGGTATAACAATGGCCTTTTTTCAGAATATCGTTTTAATATTAGAGAGGTAGATTTCGACCTAAAAGTAAACGATAGTGGGTTTAATTACATAGAGATTTCTTGTGTATCTAATGTAAATAGTTGCCTTCAGAATACTACAAGGCAGTTGATTGCGCAAGATGGAGAAAAGGTTTTCTTTACATTTCATACCAGCTTGAAATTAGAAAATATAAGCGGTTTCAACAACGTCTCTAGTTTCAACAATGCGCTTAAGTATTTAAAAATATTATCAATTCAAGACAACGCAGATAGCAAGTCTAATCGTAAAGATCCATTTTTATATTAATCGGTTATGAAAAAGGCAATTTTACTACTATTTATCATTTTTTCAGCAACAAGTTCTAGGGCTCAAGTTAAGCTCAAAGAAATTACCAATAGCTTGGAGGCACTGATATTACAAAAAGATTTTGGTAAGGCTAAGGCAACAATTGATAGCTTTTACACCACCTTACCAAAGAAACTTGCCGAGTTAAATATGGTGGAAAAATATGAAGTGAGCAGAATAGAACAACGAGTTATTGTTTTTTTAAACAACGAGGAAAGGGCCTTCATCCAAATTAAAAATGGTGCAGGTTTAGAGGTTTACCAAAATTATTTACAAGAGTATCCTTTTGGAAAAAATTTAGATCAGGTCTTAAAAATGAAAACGGAATTGGAAGAAAGAACTGAGCTGAATGACTTTGAAAAGGCTAAATCTAGCGATTCTGAAGAGGCCTGTAGGCAGTATCTTTCAAAATATCCTACAGGAAAATATGCTTCAGAAGTTTCTAATTTGCTAAAAGAGCGCATCGAATTGAATCTTTACAGAACTGCAAAAATCGAAAATACCATAACCGCCTTCGAAAATTACATAAATCAGTATCCTAATGGTAGATATTCTGCAGAAGTAAACAACATAATTGGAGATGCATATCTACTTTATGGCGATAGATTTTTTGAGGATGAGGATTATGGTAATGCCTTGGAGCAGTATAACAATTACCTAAGTAGATATCCGAAAGGCAGGCATGTGTTTAAAGTGAAAGAAAAAATAGAGCGGTGTGAGCGAGAACAGATAAAATCTGGATCTAATTTTTTAGGTTTTTATTACGATAGTGATACTCCATTTGGACTTTATGCAGGAGGTATTCGTGCTAAAAAGCTTTCATATTATGTCAATGCATCGTTTAACTTAAACTACTTTACAATTAATAACAACGATAACATTGTTAATAGTAGAGGGCTTACCACGGTTAAAAGTGGTATTCCTACGCCAGTAGTCCCAGCAAATATTGATTTTGGAAACTTGAGTGTTTCAAATGGGTTGACTTTCCCAATTTACTATCCATTTTGGGGTTATGTGGGTGGTGGATTTTTGCACCAAGTTTATCTACAGGAATACGATGTTTATGGAGCAGATGGAAATCTTATCGAATCTGTATTTTTAAAGAACAAGGAAAAAACCGGTACTGTTTGGTTTCCAGAAATGGGTGTTAAGGCTAAAATTGGAAACTTTGGGGTTTTAAGATATGGAATTAGATATTATAATAATCAACCAATTATCCACCAATTTGGAATTGGGTTTCAAATAAAACAAAAGAATTAGGGATGATTTTTTTTGATGTATTATTAGTACTTCCATTTTTCTGACTATCATTATTTTTTGATTAACATACACTGGGTTTCATTAA
Source organism: Bacteroidota bacterium (assembly GCA_036804105.1). GTDB lineage: Bacteria > Bacteroidota > Bacteroidia > UBA7662 > DAIRTB01 > DAIRTB01. The sequence continues at coordinate 3,787 of DAIRTB010000154.1, forward strand.
AAAAAGTACCTTTGAGAAAAACCCAAAAATGTATTTTAGCACACTTTTTTTAATTTATCTTGAGATAGAAATTTCTAGTCTCTACCATGCTTTTTATAAGGAACTAAGCACGGAAAATATCCCTTTCTTACTCATTATTAATGGGTTATGAAAAGGTATTGCTTCATTTTTGCTTTGTTTGCAATGGTTTTAAATTTGCAGGCACAAGATCAGCATGGAGAATTATTGGAAAGAATTGAATACTTAATTTCTTTAAAAGATTACGAGCGTGCCAAACTTGAAATAGACAGGTTTAAAAACACTCATGTTGAACAAACAAATGCTTTAGATCAAGAGAAAAATGTTGCATTAAATGTAATCGAAAAACAAATTATTCAGTTTTTAATAGAAGAAGAAAATACATTTTTAAAAGTAAAAAGCGTTAGAGAACTTACACTTTGTGATGCCTATTTAATTGATTTCCCTTTTGGTAAAAATCGTAATCAGGTTTTAAAAATTCAAAACGAATTAAATGAAGAAGCTGAGCAAAGGGCCTATCAAAAAATAAAAAATGGAACAAGTGTTGATGATTGCAAGGAATATTTGATTAGATATCCTAATGGACGTTTCCGGATGGAAGTTACCAAACTTTTGAACGATCGTATTGAGACCAATTTGTATCTGAAAGCCAAAACTGAAAATGAAATTACCGCTTACGAGGATTATGTGAACAAATACCCCAAAGGAAAATATTCGGAAGAGGTAAACCGCATTATTGCAAATTCTTACTTGGATTTTGGAGAGAAAGATTTAAAAAAGCGCAGATATACCGATGCAATTAATCAATATGAGCGGTATTTAAAACGGTTTCCGAATGGGCCAGGTGCCGAATTAGCCAAAGCAAATATTAAAAAGGCAGAACGACTTAAGCTTAAACTTGGAGTTGATTTCTTAGGTTTTTATGCAGATAAAAGCACTCCTTTCGGGCTCTATTTTGGTTATGTAAACAGAAGAAGTTTGTCGTATTATGCTAATTTGTCGTTCAATTTAGATTTTATTGAGCTTACTAGAGTAGATAATACCATTAACAATCAAGGCATTTCTATAAACACAAGTGGATTCCCAAAAGCAGTAGAACCAGCGAAAATTAAAATTGGCAACGTAGGTTTTTCAAATGGAATTGCATTCCCAATTTTTTACCCTTTTTGGGGATATGTTGGAGGAGGCGTTTCATACATTCCATATATGCAACAATACGATGTTTTTGCTGAGAATGGTGTTTTAATTGATACTAAATACCTGAGAAATACAGACGAAACAAAATTATTGTGGTTCCCAGAAGCAGGCATAAAATTGAAAGTGGCAAAGCTAGTAGTTTTGCGCTATGGAGTGCGCTACTATCAAAATCAACCACTTTTACACCAATTTGGGTTGGGGATACAGTTGGAGCAGTAGATTATTCATGCCAAAACTAATTGGTGTTGCTTTTAGTTTACTATGATATTTTTTCTCGCTAATTGAGTTGTTGGTTGTGAACTTCCTGAAAATAGAGGAAATTTTCTTAAAGTGAAAATTAATAACTAGTTTTAAACTTTTTATTGCAGGTCGGGCCATCCATGATTACAAACGATAATTCCTGAAATTCCATACGAATTATCTCATGAAGGCTGTATAGAATAATACAATTTGCGAAAGTCTCAATTACAATAACATAGTAGGGCTAGCGAGTAATGACGCTAGAAACGCTACCTATCCTTATAAAAAGAATGGATATGCCTATCTTTTTTGGCTTGATAAATATCGTCAATCGTTACCAAAATGCCTGTTTCTTCTACATCACCAAAATGAGAATTTACAGCAGTGTCGAAAACTCTCATTGTTGCGGAAAGATTCATGTACGCATTGAAAAGTGGCGGAATGTTTTCGCCTAAATCTCGAACAATATGGTTTAAATGTAGGTGACCTTGCTTATAAGGCAATCCATGTATTTCTGTGAGAAAATCTTCTACATCGCTATATAAATGACATTTTATACCAGGTTTTGCACTAAC
>DAIRTB010000155.1:0-5809 GCA_036804105.1 Bacteroidota bacterium
TTAAAGTAGAACTCAGCAGTTTTTCAAAGCTAATTCAGTCGAAATCAGGCAGCGAATATTTGTTTCAATCTGATGGTAATTTGGTCTTTGTTTTTGTGTTATTAGGCGAAACAACATCACCCAAAAAAGTAAAAGAAGCCTTACGTTTGTTTGTGCACAAGCACTCAGATTTATTAAAAAGCGAAACAGGTTTATTTATAAATTCTATTCTTTTAGGTGATGTTAATCCACAATTTTTAGAGAGCAGTTTAAAGGGTTTTCTACTTGGTTTTTACAATTTGGGACTTTATAAAACCGAAACAGACAAAAAGGTTTTGGTTGATGATGTTAGGCTGAATCTCAGTACCAACTTTTTTAATCCTGAAAAGGCCCTAGACCGAGCAAAGGCAATTGTCTCTGCGCAAGCAAACGTAATGGATTTAATCAATGCGCCATCGAACCACAAAAATGCGCACACTATTGCTCAGCTAACTCAAAAAGCTGCCGAAACTTATGGATTTGAATGCAAAGTTTTAGACCATTTCGATCTAGAAAAACAAGGTTTTTACGCAATTCTTGCAGTAAACCAAGGCAGTTTAGTCCCTTCAAAAATGTTGGTTTTAAGTTATGGATTCAAGAATAATGAATGGAATACTGAGAAACCTTTAATTGCTCTAGCTGGTAAGGGAGTAACTTTCGATACCGGTGGCGTTTCAATGAAACAATCTACCAATATGCATTTTATGAAAAGCGATATGGGAGGTGCTGCAGCAATTCTCGGCTTTTTTCAAGCAGCAGCAGAATTGAAATTGACAATTCAAGTTGTGGCTGCAATTCCACTTACGGATAATGCAGTTGATTCGAAATCTATTAATCCTGGAGATGTAATTGGTTCATATTCAGGCAAAACCATAGAAATTATAGATACTGATGCGGAAGGTCGACTAGTGCTTGCCGATGCACTAGCCTTTTTGGTTAAAAACTATCAACCTGATATTTTAATAGATTTAGCCACGCTTACTGGAAGTGCGGTTCAAACATTAGGTTATAGCGCAGCAGCTTATTTTACAAATAATGAAAGTTTGGCAGAAAAACTTTACACCGCCGGACAAGAAAGCACTGAAAAAACTTGGCGTTTACCACTTTGGGATGATTATTTGCCAGATATTCACTCGGACATTGCAGACGTAAAAAATTACAGTGGAAAACCAGTAGCAGGTGCAATTTCGGCTGCAAAATTTCTTGAGGTTTTTACAGAAAAGCATCCCGCTTGGGCACACATAGATATGGCAGGAGTTGCATTTGGAGATTCATCTTTTTCGAAAATGCGAGCCGCCACAGGTTATGGAGTTGAATTGCTTTTGGCCATTTGCGGAGATGAGTTGATGAGTTGATATGCTGATGAGTTGATATGCTGATGAACTGTGCCAATTTTCGTAGCTTGAGGGTCAGAAAACTTGGTCACACCTGTTACATTTATTTTTTGCAGAAAAATTTTGTAGCAAATTGACTAAGGTTAGCCTCCCATAAACAGTGGAAACTTAATTAGTCAAGTTTATTTGATTGTCATTTCTATTTACTTCCCTACTTTCCGATACAAAACTTGCTAAAGATATTTCCCAATAGGTCGTCGGTAGAGATTGAGCCGGTAAGCATGCCTAAATGGTGTAAGGCTTGGCGGATATGCTGAGCTAATAAATCGGTGGGGAGTTGTTGGTCTATGCCTTCTAAAGTAAGATTTAAGGCTGTGGCTGTTTCTTCCAGATGTTGCACATGCCGTAAATTGGTGAGCATAATATTGCCTGATAATTGAGCATTTGCAAATTGTAGCAATGCGTTTTCAATATCTTGGATGCCTGTTTTTTTAGCAGCAGAAATCTGGATTTCTCCTGTTTTTATTGTTTTGGCTTCATGGTCTAAATCTGCTTTATTTCGAATAAAAACGATCTGCGCCTCGGCTTTTTCTGCAAATTGAATTAGATCTTGGATTTCTTCTGCTGGAGTGGATACTTCGTACATAATCAGCACAATATGTGCATCTGCAATTGCTTTTTTGGAGCGAGCAATGCCCATTGCTTCAACCAAATCTGTTGTATGCCTAATGCCTGCCGTATCTAAAATCCTGAATTTAATTCCCTTAATAAAGATGCTGTCTTCAATTACATCTCGGGTGGTGCCGGGGATGTGCGTTACAATAGCTTTTTCTTCGTTCAATAAAGTATTTAGCAAGGTGCTTTTTCCTGCATTCGGCGGACCAACTATCGCAACTGGAATTCCAGTTTTTAAAGCATTGCCTTGTTTGAAACTACTCAGTAGGATTTGAACCTGCTTAATGATATCATTTAATAATGAAACCAAGGCGGTACGATCTACAAACTCTACATCCTCCTGAGAAAAATCTAATTCCAACTCTAAGTATGAGGCAAAGTTGATGAGTTTTTCACGTAGCTTATCGATCATTTCAGAGAATCCACCACGTAGATGCTCAAGTGCCAAACGGTGCGCTCCCGCATTATCAGCAGAAATTAAATCTGCAACTGCCTCCGCCTGACTCAAATCTAATCTTCCGTTTAGATACGCTCGAAGGGTAAACTCGCCAGGTTCAGCCAATCGTGCGCCAAGTTGTATGCAAGTGTTAATTAATTTTTCAATAATAAAAGACGATCCATGGCAGCTAATTTCAACAATATCTTCTTTGGTAAAAGTATTGGGAGCTTTAAAAATACCGATTACAGCTTCATCTAGCAATCCATCTGCATCGTAAATATTTACAAAATGCAGGGTGTGCGATTGCCATTTTGCCACGTCTTTTCCTTTCGTAAGCTCCTTAACAATTGCAAAACTTTCAGGGCCACTTAAACGAACAACAGCCAAAGCCGCAGCATCGGAACCACTAGATAGCGCAACAATGGTTTCTTTTATCATGCCGCAAAATTAACCACAAACCACAGGTATTCTGGGTTAAAACTTCGGCAAATTAATTTTTTCGAATAGTTGATTTTTCTTTTCTATGGAAATGGCAAGCTCATGACCATTTTCCATAATCACTTTTCCACCATCGGTTTTGGTGATTTTCTTAATTCTACTCAGGTTAATAATATGGCTTCGATGGATGCGCATAAACTTCCCAAGGCTTTCAATTCGCTCAAACTCAATAAGTTTCTTGGTGATAACAATTGGGTTCTGTTCTAAAATATAAATGGTTGTATAAGAGCCATCTGCCTTTAAGTAAAGTATATCATTTAGCGGAACATAAATTAGCCCTTCGCTGGTTTGTATGCCAATTTTCTTCTCTTGATTGCTGCTTAGATTGTCTTTAAGCACGTTGAGATTGGCGGTTTCGTCTTTTTCAACTCGATTAATTGCCCGTTCTAAATGTTCCATTCTTACGGGTTTAAGTAGATAATCTACCGCTGCTAGTTCGAAAGCGTTTATGGCATATTCTGAATAGGCAGTTACAAATACTATCTTGAAATTGATGGCTTCTTTCTCGAAGAAATCGAGCAATTCTAATCCAGAATAGCCAGGCATTTCCACATCCAAAAAAACGAGATCTGGGTTCAGTTTATGAATGGCCTTTACTGCTTCTGGAATATCTTTGGCCTCTCCAACAATTTTGATGGATGGGAATTTGTCTTCTAGCATTCCTCTGAGTGCTATTCTTGCATGTGGCTCGTCGTCAACAATTAGTACTTGTAGTTGATTATTCATGGTTAATAGGTAGGGTTAGGTTCACTTTTGTACCAGCGCTTTGACCTTGATTTTCTAGGTCAATAATTTCTAAAACAATGGGGTCTTTAAGTAGCTTATTTAGGATTTGAATCCGATTGCTTATAGCATTTAGAGCAAAGGAAGCTGGTTTTTGTTTTTTCTGATTGATTATTTTACTTGCAGCTCTACCAATACCATTGTCTTCAATAGAGATTAAAATATCTTGTCTTTTTTTAGCACTTGAAATGTGAATTAGCAGTTTTTTTTGTCCTTTTTGATGAAGCAATCCATGCTTTACTGAGTTTTCTATGAATGGTTGAATAATCATAGTTGGGATAAAAATTTGTGTGGGTTCGATGGATGGATCTAGGGTTATAGCATAATTAAAATCGCCATTAAACCGTTGCGCCTCAATATCTAAATAAATGCTTATAGTGTCAATTTCTTTTTGTAAACTGATAAATTGTTTATCGCTCATTTCAAGCGTTTTACGCATCAAATCAGAGAATTTCCCTAAATATTCTGCCGCATCTGCTTTTCGGTTAGAATAAATTAAACCTTGCACAGAGTTGAGCACATTGAAAAGGAAATGTGGGTTCATTTGCGCCCGCAGTGCCGTAAGTTGACTCATAGCCAGCGATTCCTTAATTATCTGTTTCCGCTTGTTGTAATTTGAGTTGTATCGATAAATGAAAACAAGTAAGGTAGAAACAACTAGAAATATTATCAAAAAAAACCATAATCCTTGCCAGAATGGTTTTTTAATAGCGAATTCTACGCTCTTAATTTCTGAATTTTTATCAGTAGATACTGCATAATAATTCAATTTATATTTGCCTGGGGGAAGGGCGAGCAGATTTAAAGATTTTGTTTGCACATTTTGAGGCTTCCATTCGTTTGAGTAGCCTTCAATTTGATAAAACCAAACAACTTTGTCAGCATTAGAAAATTTTATAAAGTCGAATTCAAAGTGGAGATCTCGATTGTTATATTCGATATTAGAAAGATCCGAAACGGGATTATTGTTTATGCTTATTTTTTTTAAGATTATTACAGGCGAAGACAGTTTCTGCTTTATGTCATTAGGTATTTCAATTATTTGCGAGTTGGTTATTAGCCATATTTTCTCATCAACAAAAATAAGATCTTTTATAATCAGATTATCAAGCGCTACAAACGATTTAAGATCTACAACAACATTATTTTTAAAATTGATTTTATCAAAACCTTTATTAGTTACCACTACCAAATCGTTTTTTAGAACAGCAATTCTTTTACAATTATTACTGCTTAAACCATGATCTATTCCAAAATGCTTTATCACCCTTTGGTTTCGAATACCAACAACTCCATTACCTGAGGTTGCAAGCCAGAAAGTATTATTATCGCCATTACAAACATCTTGAGCAATTATCTTCTGACCAGTTGAAAAAGTAACTTCGGTTTTTGTTCCAGTTGAATCAATTGCAAAAAGACCATTAGAACAACCATAATAATAAATTTGATTTTTATTATCAAAAAAGCAAACCCTTGATCTTTCGTAATTAATTTTTACAATAACTAATTGTGCTTTTGCATAAAGTATTTTGCCATATATTTTACTAAACAGCTTATAACGATTCGAAAACGTATCTGTGAAATATATACCGGAAAAATTGGAGTTTGCTATCAAAAAATTTCCCTGATTGTCTGGAGCAATCATTTTACCGAATGGTTTCTCAACGATTAACTTTCCTGTTTTTTCATTAAAAACACCTTCTGAAGTAAACAGTTTTTCAGAGGCCTTATCGTAGTAGATATGTGATATTTCGTTGTTTATTAAAGTCGGAAACGCTTTTAATAAGTTTCCAGACTCGTTAATTTGCAAAACTTCACCCTTATTGGTTCCTAAATAAAAAGTATTCATTGGTCCAATTGCAGCACTCTGTAACTTACTATTATTTGTAGTTTCAAATCGAATAATGATTTTGTTATTTGGTATCATAAAAATACCGTCCTCTAAGGTGCTTACCCAAAGGTTTTGTTCCTTATCTTCAATAACATCTGAAATTCTATAACCTTTAAGAATTCTGGTTTTTAACTGTTTTTTCAGAGTATCAATTTCGCAAAAGCCATCTGT
>DAIRTB010000156.1:0-5809 GCA_036804105.1 Bacteroidota bacterium
AATCGTCTAACAAATCCAATAAATCATCCTGAGCGAAGGAATTAAGGCTTAATGCTGATAAACAAGCTATTATCCAAATTTTTACTTTCATCATACCACTTTAAAAATTTACTTTGTAACTGGTTTAAAAACTGCTTTCATGGTTACGTCCATTTTTTCCGCAATTTTGTTTCTAACAGTACCTGGAATTGCAATATTATAATCCTCAGGAATCATTGAGAAATCAGCTGTAACCTTAATTTGAACTTTCTCAACTACAAGGGCAACTGGAACAGTTATTTGTTTATCAACTCCATGTAAACTCATAGTTCCTGCTACATTTGTTTTGTAAGATCCTGGGGTTTTAAGATTAACAGTTGCAGGGATTTTCCCTTTGAAAACTACCTTTGGATATTTGGCGCTTTCAACGTAATTCTCATTAAAATGCTCTTGCATTAGGGCTTTCTCGAAAGTAAAACTATTTAGAAGCGCTTGAATAACTACATCACCTGTAGCAACATCAATCACACTACTCCCTTGGTTGGTTGCAGCTTCAATGTTCTCTAAAGGTGTGCTTCCGAAGAAACGAATGTAGGCTTCTCTTGACATCATTTTTTGCGAAAATGCGCTGAAAGCCAAACCAATAAATGCGGCAGATAAGAAGATTCTTTTCATACTTTTTTTAGAGATTTTCGTTGATTTAGTTGTTAGGTGCACCCGCTTTTATCCAAGCGTCAATTTTGTCAATATTACAAGAACTCATTTTTCCCGTTGTAGGCATTAATAAAGGATCACCTGGAGAACGAGATATTCTATTCATAATGATTCCAGAATTTGCCGCAGCGCTTATTTGAGTATAATTCGTAAGACTTAAACCACCCGATGGAAAAGTTGCTCCATGGCAAGAACCACAATTTTGATTTATAATTTGCGCAATCTCTTCATTAAAAGAAACTGCATCCAAATTGCATTCTTTTGGCAAATCTTTAATCATTTCTTCGGCATTGTTGTAGACACATGCCGCAGAAACAACTCCTAAAAAAAGAGTTAGAAAAACAAAAATTTTTTTTCGCATAATTTTCAATGGTGTAATTTAAGACATCCCAGCATTTTTTTTGTTTTTAATGATTTAAAAATCAATATTGAATTACAAAATAAACTCAAAGACTGCTCTTTTTACGAAACAAGTTACGAGTTTGTGAACCAATTTAGTTTCGAATTATTGAAATAATCTGCAAAACCAACTTAATAAAACCACAATTTCCTATTGCTCGTTAATTGTTTAAAGTAACAACTAAAATTACAACCTCATTCGGTAACTTTTATTAGTTTTGTCAAGATTCAGTAAGATTTAAAAAAATGATATGAAAACCAAAAAAATAATACTCGGACTCATAATTGTTGGCTTAATTTCAGCTATTTACGTTTGGTTTTTTGTTTATAACAAAGCACATACTGATTATCAAAAAGCAAGCGCTGTATATTCAGGAGATGCTGTAACATTTTACGCAGATGCTCAAGGGAATTTGGAAGAATTCAACACCAAATACCTCAATAAAGCTGTTGAAATAACCGGAACTGTAAAAAACATTGAAGGTGGATCTTACATTTTAGAGCCTTATTTAAATTGCCGTTTAGCCGATAATGCAACTTTTACTCCAAATGCTGGAGATGCGGTTCAGTTAAAGGGAAGATATGTTGGTTCAGATAACGATTTGCTATCCGATGAACTGGTAATTATTCTAGACAACTGCGAAATGCAGATAAGATAATTTAATGTTCTCGAATTAAATGCTCTGCATCCTTTGGGTAATATAAATAGTATTTGGTGATTTTATTCTGCATTAGATTCAAATTGAGCTGATCAGAAATTTCGGCAACATCTTGCACCTCTCCTGTTCTACTTTTTATGCGGATTCTATCATTCAAGCTTCCAAATGCCTGATTGCTAACCTCTCCAGTTTTTAAATACCAAGAAACTTCTTCCTTAGTAATTCTTTTATCAGCTGAAATAAAATTGTTTAGTTTCTCAATCAATTCTGGTTCGAAAGGCTTGTTTCTAAGCCAAACTCTGTTCAAGTTTCTATTCAATAGATTTCGGCACATGTCAGCAAGAATTGCATCATCCGCATGTTGCCACTCCTTTATAGCAGCCATAATATCATCGTCGTCTAAGGCGGTGAATGTTGCTATGTGATATTGATTCGACCTGAAATCCTCAGCCATTAATCTTTGTCCTAAGAATGGTTTTAAAGCTTTCGATAGATAAATGTTCTTACCTTCCAACGCCACAAATTTTGCTCGCTTCAAAATATCGATCAATAAAAATTCTGCTGCCAAAACCGTTTTGTGCAAATAAACTTGCCAATACATCAGACTACGAGCAATAATAAATTTTTCAATCGAATGAATGCCTTTTGCTTCCACCATCAACTGATCTTGGTAAACGGTAAGCATTTGAATTATGCGATCCCAAGATATTACGCCTTCCGAAACTCCTGTGAAAAAACTATCTCGATTCAAATAGTCTAAACGATCCATATCTAGCTGACTGCTAACCAGTTGATGTAAAAACTGCTTTTCATATTTATTGGTGAAAATATCAATGCAAAGCGATAACCTGCCATTCATTTCCACATTGAGCTGCTGCATTAAAAGGATTGATATTTCTTCGTGACTCATACCTTCAATCAGCAGATTTTCTAATGCATGCGAGAAAGGTCCATGGCCAATATCATGTAAAAAAATGGCTGCAATAACGGCTTCACATTCTTCGGAACTGATTTCAACGCCTTTTTCTTGTAAAACTCTTAACGCATTTTGCATTAAATGAACAGCACCTAAAGCATGACTAAAACGAGTATGCAAAGCTCCAGGATAAACCAAATGAGTTAATCCTAATTGCTTAATTTTGCGCAAACGTTGGAAGTACGGATGCTCCATTAAATCGAAAATTAAGGCATTGGGCAAGCTTATGAACCCATAAACCGGATCGTTAATGATTTTTTTCTTATTCACAATTATGCGGCATTTAACAATACAAACAACGTAACTTCGTTTCTAAAATAAAGATAAAAATGCAGAAAATTTCAATTCTCTGGGCAGACGACGAGATAGATTTGTTAAAACCACACATCCTCTTCCTTAAATCTAAAGGATACGACATTACCGCTGTAAACAATGGCGAAGATGCAATAGAACAAGCTAAAGAACAGCATTTTGATCTAGTTTTTTTAGATGAAAACATGCCAGGTGTTAGCGGACTTGTAGCTCTTCAGATAATAAAACGCAATAAACCGAACCTTCCGGTAGTAATGATTACCAAAAGCGAGGAAGAACACATTATGGAAGATGCCATCGGCTCTGAAATTGCAGATTACCTAATCAAGCCTGTAAATCCGAATCAGATTCTATTGTCGATTAAGAAAATCTTAGACAATAAAAGACTTGTTTCAGAAAAAACAACCTCATCATACCAACAAGATTTCCGGAATATTGGCATGGAAATAAACGATGCCAACGATTTCGAAGAATGGGCGCTCATGTACGAAAAGCTCGTACAATGGGAACTTCAAATGGAGAAAACCGAAGGCGAAAGCATGAAAGACATCCTCCTAATGCAAAAAGAAGAGGCCAATCAATTATTCGCTCGCTTCATCAAAAATAATTACGAAGACTGGTTGAATAAACCCGAAAAAGATGCGCCAACACTTTCTCACAACTTGTTGCAAAAGAAACTCTTACCGCTTTTAAACGAGCCAGAACCCGTTTTTATGTTGGTTATTGATAACTTAAGGTTAGATCAATTCAAAATTATTCAACCGCTAATTACAGAGTTGTTTATTCAGGAATTTCAGGATGTTTATTGCTCAATTCTTCCAACAAGTACAGATTTCGCAAGAAATGCTTTGTTCTCAGGTTATGTACCATCGGAAATTAAGCGCAGATACAAAGACAAATGGATTGATGGCGATAATGACGAAGGCAGCAAAAACCAGTTCGAAGAATTCTTTTTGGGCGAATTCCTGAAGCGAAATCACAAAGACATCAAATACTCGTACAATAAAATTATTTACCTCAACCAAGGTAAATCGTTGGCCGAAAACATGGGTAATTTATGGCAAAATAAGTTGAATGTGATTGTTTACAATTTCATCGACATGCTTTCGCACGCAAGAACAGAAATGAACATGATAAAAGAACTTGCGGAAGATGAAGCTGCGTACAGAAGCATCACCTTAAGCTGGTTCGAACATTCGCCACTGTACGACATCATCAGAAAAATTGCAGAGAAAAAAGCAAGGCTGGTAATTACCACAGATCACGGCACAATCCGAGTAAAAACACCCGTAAAAATTGTGGGCGATAGAAATACCACCACCAATTTAAGGTACAAGGAAGGTAAAAACCTGAATTACGATAACAAGTTGGTTTACGAAGTTGAAACGCCAGAGAAGGTATTTTTACCAAGACCATACATGACTTCTTCGTACGTTTTTGCCACCTCAGATCAATATTTTGTTTATCCGAATAACTACAATCATTTTGTAAACCATTACAGAAATACCTTTCAGCATGGTGGAATCTCTTTAGAGGAAATGATAATTCCTTTTGCGAGCTTTAAAACCAAGTAAAATGGAGTTTGTAGGCGTTCAGTTAGCAAATTTAGCAACACACGTTAGCGAGATTTTTCACACACACCAACATATTAAAATCTGGGCACTTTTTGGAGAAATGGGTGCGGGCAAAACTACTTTCAGCACCAAGCTTCTACAACTTCTTGGTGCCGAAAAACCGGCATCCAGCCCAACCTATTCTCTGGTAAACGAATACCAAACGCCTAATGAAGTGGTTTATCATTTCGATTTATTCCGAATAAAAACCATAGAAGAATTAATAGATCTAGATTTCGATGGCTATCTAAGCTCAGGAAATAGATGCATAATTGAGTGGCCAGAAATTGCGATGCCTTTTTTAAGCAACGAAGAAGTTTTATATTTGCATTTTGAGCACCATCTCTTAGGAGGTAGAAGTATCTTCGTAAACACACAACCATGATGCAATTTTCTTCTGCAGCCGAAATGGGCTTGCAACCTCAGGAGTATGAAGTAATCAGCGCCATCCTCCATAAAAAGTTGGTGCTTGGTGTACCCAAAGAGACTGCATTTCAGGAGAATAGAGTTGCTATAACCCCTCAAGCAGTACAACTTTTGGTTTCCAGAGGCAACGAGGTAATTATTGAATCTGAGGCTGGGGTAAGTTCTTTTTTCAGCGATATGGATTATTCTAAAGCTGGCGCTAGCATTGTTTTCACCACCGAAGAGGTTTACAAAGCACACGTAATTGTAAAGGTTTCGCCAGTTCCAGCCGACGATTTGAAACATTTAAAACCAGGCCAAATTATTTTTTCTGTACTCAATCTACCCAATTTAGAAGAGAGTTATCTGAGAACATTGCTCGAAAAGAAGATAACTTGCATAGCTTTTGAGTACTTGAAAGATAGTATCGGCAATTTACCTATTGTTCGCAGCATGAGCGAAATTGCAGGATCAACCTCCATGCTTATTGCAGCAGAATACCTCAGCAATCAATATAGCGGCTGCGGAAAATTACTTGGGGGTATTACAGGAATTCCACCTAGCAAAGTTGTAATTCTTGGTGCTGGAACAGTTGGGGAATATGCAGCAAGAACCGCCATTGGTTTGGGTGCCGATGTCCGGATTTTCGATAACTCAATTTATAAATTGCAGCGCATTCAGAACAATTTAGGCGTTCGGGTTTTTACCAGTATTTTCCAGCCAGAAGTACTGCGTTCGGAACTCAGCTCTGC
>DAIRTB010000157.1:0-5807 GCA_036804105.1 Bacteroidota bacterium
ATCGGTATTTAAAGTAAGTAGTTTGTCTTTTAAAAAAGTAGGTTTGTCGAATTCGTAAAGGGTAAATTTAGCATTTGCATCAATTGAAATTTCAACATCATCATGTAAAATTTCAAGGTGAGCCTTTAAGTTTTTTATAAGGGCTTCAACCTTAATACCATTCGTTAAATTCTCCTTCCGAAGTGCTACATCTTCAAATACAATATCCTCAATCTTCAACTTCATTGTAGAACTGCTATCTGAACTTGAAGTAGTATCAGTACTTGCAAGCGCCGTAGCGATGTTGTAATTCGAAAGGCTATCCTCAATAACATTTAAAAAACCTTTTTTTAGTTTTACTTTATTTATTATGTATTCGCCCTTTAAAAGTGGTTTCCATTTAAAAGAAATGTACATATCGCTTAGCTGCATTAAGGCAGTATCCGTTGGATTTTTACTTTCGTAAAGTGCCAAACCCTGTAAATCTAAAGAGACATTTGGGAAGTTATAAAACGGTGCAATATGTGTTTCTTTTATGCTTATTTTACCATTTATGGTTTCATTATATTCTTCAATAAAACCTTGAACCAACTCATCTTGCTTAAGGTAAATTGCAGTAAATGCAACGCATAATACTCCCAAGAATATGGTGATAATTATGAGTAGGATTTTTGCTATGCGTCTAACCATTTTTTTCGTTTAACGATGCGAATTTGAAATTTAGGTACAATAATGAATCACCAAATTAAAGTGAAGATCTTAATTTTATTGTAAGTTTTATTCGCTTTACCATTTAATAACGCCCCAATGCTCCGAAAAAGGAATGGGTTCTAAGGTTTTATCGCTAATGGAATATTCCTCAAACACGAATTTTTTATCGTACAACTTATCGTCTAAATAAAAGCTTACCCAAAAACTATTGTTTAGAGCAAACATTTCTGGCATAATCAATTCTACTTTGCTGAGCGTTAGTCCATTTACTTCCTCAAAAAAATGTCTCAAGGTGCTGGTTTTGATGGTTTCTCCTGCAGATTCTCCTTCGCCAGAGCTATTAATAAAAACGTTTTGAAGCTTTTGTTCCTTCAAATTAACCAAGTAAACTACCCATTCAGACTCGCCTGTGGGTTGTTGTTCTTTAACAATGGCAATTCCAACATCGGTTATTATGGGTAATTCAATATCTTTGCGCATACTTTTTGTTTTGGGGGATGAACGTTTATTTTGCTCATCCAGTTTAGCCAACAAATTTAAAGCTTAAGATTTTGGAAAAGGAATTGGTTTATGGCATAATTGCCGATGGTTTGGTTTTTACCTATAAAACAGAAGCTGAGAATCTAGCCAAAAAGTGGTTTGCCATAAGAAATGCAAAAACATGGGCAGATTTTATTGATATGACCTCAGAAGAAACTTTCGACGATTTGATGCTGGAAATTCTAGAAGTTTTGGGCTATCAGGATCTTTACCCGCAATATTTAATGGGCGAAGATCTTTCAAATTACATTACCGATTTGGTTCTTCCTCAGCCAGAAGATGAGTTTTCTACCGATTTGCTGCCCGGTTTTGAATCTGGTGAACATATGCCGGTTTTATCTCAAGAAATGTTGAGCTGGATTCCTGAAACACTGCAGGATGAAATTGGTGTTCTTGAGCGCCACGACGAATTAGATTTCAGGTTTTATATTAATCCAGAAAACGAAGAGTTGGTGGTAGCCAGTTTTAAAATAATTGGTTTTGAAGTAGAAAAAAACCAAGAGCTTATTGAAAAAGCGAGCGGTTTGATATAAGGTTAATTCAGGTTCAATAAATTGTTACTAATTTCTGTTAATAGCAAAAAAAAATGTTATTTTGCAGGAAATTTATTTCCTATGCTCAAGAATTCTTTACTTGCTGTATTTAGTTTATTTATTTCAATTACCTTTGTAAACGCTCAAACGCTCAATCTTCTGGCGCAGTTAAATGGATCGCCTTTGATGAATACCTCTGGTTGGAATTTAACTGGTTCAGCAGCGATTGGAGATACGCCTGGTGATGCAGATAATTTGCCAAATGAATTGATTTTGGTTCCTGCTCAAAATAATTTATCTGGGGGCATATTCTTTAATCAGCCCGTAAATCTTGGTCTATGCGATCGCTTTGTAGTTGAATTTGAGTTTAGGATGTTTAATGGTTCTGCCCAACCTGCCGATGGCTTGGCTTTCTGCTTTCTTGGAAATCCACCAACAGGTTTTGTAACTGGCGGTGGATTGGGAATTCCTCAATTTTTTCAAGGATTGATTATTGGTTTCGATACCTGGGAGAATTGTACTGGCAATAACAATCCTGAGGTACAGGTAAGATATGGAAATGGAACTACCAACTATAACGAATGCCCAAATCCTCCTGAACCAACCGTTTACAATCAAAACTATCTTCGAAGCACCAATTACCAACAAGCTAGAATTGAGTACTCTAACGGATTAATAGTTATTTTTATCAACAATAATTTTATAATGACTGCCTCTCAAGTGGTTAACTATACGGGTTATTTTGGCTTTACCGCTTCAACAGGTGGCTCTACTGACATCCACAGCATAAGAAATGTAAACGTTTATACTAGTTTACCAGAAATATATGTTGGTGTTGATACCACCATATGTTCAGGAGATAGTATTTCTTTGGGATCTACTCAATTGCCAGGTTATAATTTTACTTGGACACCAGCAACTCATTTAAGTAATCCCAACAGCCGGAATCCAGTTTTTAATTATGTAAACACCAGCGCTGTACCACAAAGCTTTACCTACATTGTTACAGCCGACACCACTGGAATTTCTTGTTCTGCAAAAGATACCATTGTAGTTACGGTATTACCAGAACCTAACATAGGTCCAATAGTTGGAGATTCTACCTTATGTGCTGGCGAAACACTTAACTTATCCACCAACAACATTGCGAATGCACTTTACAACTGGATTGGGCCAAATTCATTTTCGAACTCCACCAATAGTATTAATATTCCAAATGCACAAAACTTAAACGCTGGTATTTATCAAGTTTGGGCTTCCTTGCAGGGCTGCGAAGGAGATACACTTTCAATTAACGTTAGCATAATCGATCAACATCCTGCCCCAAACCTAACTTCTAACAGTCCTTTTTGTGTTGGCGAAGATTTACAATTAGAAACAGATACCCTTACTGGAGCGAGTTTTTCTTGGTCGGGGCCAGGCGGATTTACATCAACCGCTCAAAATCCGACAAGAAATAATAGTACGCTTGCCTTTAACGGCACTTACTTTTTGAGCTATAGCCTAAATGGTTGTTTTTCGGATACGAGCAGTTTGGATGTTGAGATCTATCCAACTCCAGAACCAAAGTTTCCTGATAGAATAGAATTCTGTCCAGATTCTGGAAGTGTGGCCATTAGCCCAGGTATTTTTGATGGGTATTTATGGAGCGATTTCAGTACTGATGATTCTTTACTGGTAACTTTTGCAGACTTTTACAGTGTAACCGTAACAGATTCAAATGGATGTGTAGCGGATGCTGAAGTTGAGGTGATAGAAAATTGTCCCTTCACCATCTGGTTTCCAAATGCATTCTCACCCAATAACAATGGGTTGAACGATGTTTATAAGGTTATTGGCACAAACATCAAGTTTTTCGAAATGAGTATTTTTAACCGTTGGGGAGAACAGATTTTCTTAAGCAAGAACATAAACTTTGGCTGGGATGGCACTTTTAATGGGGAGCCTGTTCCTGCTGGGATGTACATTGTGCGGATAAAATACTGGCCAACAGCCGATGAAACTACGCCTCGTTTTAGGCTAAAAGAAGGATTGATAAATGTGATTCGATAGTTGAATTTAGCATTTTAATCAATAGTCTAATTATCCACTAGCTGCTTGTATCTTTGCATATGAAGTTTGCTGATTACACCATTGCTCAAGAATTAAAAGATAACCTAGAGAAAAAGGGATTTAAACGCCCTACAGATATTCAGTTTAAAGCCATTCCTTCTATTTTAGAAGGAGAAGATGTTTTGGCAATTGCTCAAACAGGCACAGGCAAAACAGCCGCATTTGCGATACCACTCATCAGTAAAATTCATACTTATAAGTTAAATTCTACCCGTATTGATGGAATAAAGGCCATCATTATGGTTCCGACTCATGAATTGGCTCAACAGATTTTAAGTGTTATAAACGATTTCAGCAGGCGTACAAGAGTAAAAGCTTTTGCCATAATTGGCGGTGTAGACCAAACTCCTCAAATTGCCGCCTTGGATAAAGGTTTCGATATTTTGATAGCAACACCAGGAAGGGTTTTCGATTTGGTGCACCAAGGTTTTCTGAAACTGCACCGTATTGATTACCTCGTTTTAGATGAAGCCGACCATATGCTTGATCGGGGTTTCTTGAAAGATATTCAAGATTTGATTAAGCATCTTCCACCCAAAAGACAAACACTTTTTTTCTCTGCAACCATAGACGATGAAATTAAAGATTTAGCATATTCTTTGGTTACAAAACCGGTAAGGATTCAGATTTCTCCCAACGATCCAGTTTCTAAAAATATCTGGCACCAAAGAGTTGCAGTGGCTCAAGACGACAAACGTTTCTTTCTCGAGAAATTGGTGCATGAGCATGAAGGCAAGAAAATCCTGGTATTTGTGCGTACAAAAGTTCGAGCAGAACGAGTATTAATGGCATTGGCAAGAGTTCAAATTGAGTCGATTAGCATACACGGAGATAAAACCCAAGAAGAGCGTTCAAGTGCAATTCTCGCTTTCCGAAAAGGAAATGTACGTATTATGATTGCCACCGATGTAAGTGCAAGAGGTATAGATATTCCTGATGTTGATATCGTTATCAATTACGATTTGCCAGAATATCCAGAAAATTATGTGCATAGAATTGGCAGAACCGGTAGAGGAGTGAATAAAGGTTACGCACTTTCTTTTGTATGTGATGAAGAGTTAGATTATTTGCTGGCAATAGAAGAATACATCCAAAAGCCTATAAGTAATATAGAACTCGGTAAAGCAGCCTATGCAGAAACCGTTCAGCAAAACACCGCTGGCGATTGGAAAAAACTGGTTGAGTTGGAAGAAGCCTTCCGGGCATCCACCAAAAAGAAAAACAAAAGAAACACTAAGTAACTTTTTAAGTTTAATGGATTTAGACAATTGATGTAGTGAAATATTTTTCTTATAATAGCAAAATTATAATCAATTATTGAGCTTAAATACGAAAAAATTATGTCAGATCTGATTTACGCCCATGAAAGCTACCAAATTGTTGGTGCTTGTATGCAGGTTCACAACTTTTTAGGTCCAGGATTTTTAGAGGCTGTATATAAGGACGCTCTGGAAATCGAATTTAAACGAATGGGAATTCCCTATGTTCGAGAAAAAGCCTTTGAAGTTAACTACAAAGGGGTTATTTTGCCACATCATTATTATTGCGACTTCGAAGTTTTCGATAAAATTATTTTGGAGGTTAAGTGCAAGTCTAAATTACCCGAATTGGAAACAGCTCAGTGCATTAACTATCTAAAAGTTTCAGGGAATAAGTTAGCGTTATTAGTAAACTTCGGAGTAACGAGCTTAAAACCCCAGCGAATTGTTTACTAATTTTCAATTGCCAATGCCACTAACACACTTTTTTTGCCACTTAAGCATGGTGAAAACTGACGCATATAGATTAGCCACCAATGCACGAATGAAAAGCTGACGCATTCAGATTAGCCACCAATACACGAATAAAAAGCTGACGCATACAGATTAGCAACCAATCCACGAATGAAAAGCTGACGCAAACTTTTTAAGCCACGAATTCACGAATAAAAGG
>DAIRTB010000158.1:0-5770 GCA_036804105.1 Bacteroidota bacterium
GGATCTAATGTTAAACATGCAAGTGCAATTGCTGGCGCCGTATTTCTACCAATAGGCTCTAATATAAATTCGAATTTAGCTTCTGCCTTTTCTGCTTGTGCTTTAGCTAAAAAATATTGGTCTTTGTTGGTTACGCAGATAAATTTTTCGCAAGTGCTAATATTTCTTTGAATGGTCTTTGTAAAGAGCGATTCGTTTTCGATAAGGGGGAAAAACTGTTTAGGTAAAAATCTTCTTGAAACGGGCCACATACGAGTGCCGCTTCCACCTGAAAGTATTAAATTGATCATCTTAAATTTATTTTACGCCTGCCGTTTTCGGCTTATCAAGGCTTTCGAATTGAGAATTTTGACTTAGATATTCGGGAACTATTTGTTTTATTCGAGCAACCATCTGATGGTCGGAACCATTCATCAAAAGCGACTCTAATTCTTTTAGTGAATTGCTTATTTCTTGATGTCTTTGAATATCAACCCTAGCTATCATAATTTTAGGGTGATGCGTTGGCAAAGTATTCTCAGTGTTGTTTAGCAGTTCTTCGTATAGTTTTTCTCCTGGGCGCAGACCTGAAAACTCTATCTGTATATCCTTACCTAAAGTTAAACCAGATAGTCTAATCATTTTTTTGGCGATGTCTATAATGCGAACCGAATCGCCCATATCGAATATGAAAATTTCGCCACCATTGCCCATAACTCCGGCTTCTAAAACCAGTTGACAAGCTTCTGGGATGGTCATAAAATACCGTGTAATATCGGGGTGAGTAACTGTTATTGGTCCACCTGCGTCTATCTGCTTTTTGAATAATGGAATTACTGAACCGTTAGAACCTAATACGTTTCCAAACCGAGTGGTAATAAACTTAGTGGAAATGTCTGGCCTACCATTAAGCGATTGAGTATAAATTTCAGCAACCCTTTTGCTGGCGCCCATTACGTTAGTTGGGTTTACTGCTTTGTCGGTAGAAACCATCACAAACTTATCTACGCTGAAATCTACAGAAAGATCTGCTATTATTTTTGTACCTAGAATATTGGTTTTAACGGCTTCATATGCATTATGTTCCATTAATGGAACGTGCTTGTAAGCAGCTGCATGATATACTACTTCAGGTAGGTAGGTTTTGAAAACTGCCCGCATCCGTTCCATGTTACTTACATCGGCAATAACAATTTCGTATTTAGGAGGGTTTTTCTTGTTCTTGATTTCTTGTTGCAAGCGATAATCTAATTCATACAAAGGCGATTCGGCTTGATCTACCAAGATTACTTTTTTGATGTTGTACAAAAGTAATTGTCTGGAAATTTCACTGCCAATTGAACCAGCAGCACCAGTTACCAGTACAACTTTTCCATCAAGTTCATCGGCAACTATTTTACTGTTAAGTTTAATAGATTCTCTGCCTAGCAAATCTTCAATTCTAACTGTTTTAATTTGCTTTGCACTTAACTCTCCATTAATCCATTTCTCAGGTGGCGGAACATTCTTAATGGTTACATTATGTTGAAGACAAGCATCTACAATCTCACGTTTCCTAATCGGTTCAATGTTTTGGATAGAAATAATTACTTCTTCAACTTGTTTGTTTTCGAAAAAATCTGAGTGAATGGCTTGTGGACCATAGACTTTAATGCCTTCTAGCGATTTGCCTACTTTAGATGGATTATCGTCTATAAAACCAACAATATGGTAAGGCATTCGGCCATCGTTAAGCAGCGTGTTTTTTGTTATTAAACCAGATTGCCCTGCACCATAAATCATTATATTGGTTTTGATTTCAGTTGGCTTTAAAACATTTCTATACAAATATTTGAACAAGAATCTACTAAAAGTAAGTAAGAATATGCTCAATAGAAAGTGTATAATTAAGATGGAGCTTGGAATAAAAAGTAGTGGTTCTCCTATTTGCTTTGCTACGAATTTTATAAGCAATAAACTAAAAATGGTAGCAAGGTTTGCCTTAAAAATCTTGTTAACGTCTTCAATACTTGTGTGACGTATTACTCCAGAAAAAGATTGAAAAAGGATAGAGAAAACTAATTGAAAAGTGAGGATTAAAGGAAAGTTTAGTTCAAACTTATCTGGGTCGATTTGGGCTAATTTGAAGTTATGTCTAACAACATAACTTATTGCAAGCGAAATAAAGCAAAGCGATATGTCAACTAAAAGAACAAACCATTTACTTACAAATCTATTAGCGTACTTTTCGGCGAATTTCTTTAGCATAATTGTAAATAATTAACTACACTCTGTTGGTTTGGGTTATTTTTGATAATATTTTGCTAAGGTAAAGTAAAATATGGATAAAAAAATGGGCTTTACTTAACCTTAATGAGAAATAAATATCGTTTCGTGAAATTTTCATTCTTCTGCTTATCCATTAAAAAACTGAAATTGAGATGTGTAACGGGGTAATGCTTGAGATTATACTTTTTTATAACCTCAAATTCGTCAACCCTTAGACTTGCGTATTCAGCATCTGCAGTGTAAACCCAAGCCATATTTGCCATAACTTTTTCAGGCAAAAAAAGTTGTGCCCGTTGTTTAGAATAGAACTCTAAAGCGAACACACTTTCAGTTACATCGCCCTGGATGTAAACTGGAACATATTGAAAATCAGACTCATTGATAATTGTTCCTGCTGTGCTTGTTGCTTGAAACGATAACAGTTTAGGATAAAAGTTGCTTGCCATAAACATTAAAAAAAACAAACTAAGTAGAGCTGTTTTTTCAAAATAGGAGAATTTTAAGAAAACTAAAACACAACTAACTGATAATAAGAATGTTAACCAGTAAAATTGACTAGGGAACACCCAAACTGTAATGAATAAGGCTAAACTTAAGAACAACAATGCATGCAGAAAGTAGTTTACTCCCAGAAAAGATTTTACATATATTCGTTTAGATTCTAGGTAATCTTCTATAAAATTTGCAGTAAATATTGCCGCAAACGGTAAGCAAACATAGATATAATGCGGCAGCTTAAAATGAGAGTTAGAAAGGGCAATAAAAGGAAATAAAAACCCTCCCAAAGAGTAAAATTCTGCAGACGAAAACCTTATTAAATGCTTGTACAAAAACTTCATTCTAACAAAAAAGGCTGCCAATCCAAATAGCGACCAAGGTAAGGCACTCCAAAGAAAAGTGTGGATAAAGAAAAATGGGTCTGATTCGTTCTTCCAAACATTTTCGCCAGTTATTCTACCGAAACTCTGAGTCCAAAAATAATATTTAATTCCATTTTCAAATCCCCACTGACTGTACAATCCCCAAAGCATGGGACTCAATAGAATTAAAACCCAGGCAATTCCTAGCAACCATTTCCAATTAAAAATCTCCTTAAAATTTTTATTTAGAATAAGGTGAAATCCTATCGCCAATGCGGGCACCATTATGCCCAAAGGCCCTTTTGCCAGCATTGCCAAAGCTATTCCTGTAAAACCTAAAAAAAACGACCTCCAAGATTTTTGCGTAATGAATTGATGTAATTGCCAAACCGCAAAAATAATCCAAGCAGTTAAAAGTGTATCGGTTCTTATGTCTGAAATCATTAGCAAAAAAGCAACCGAAACGGTGTAGATAATTACTGCTTTTGTTGCAACCGCCTTATTATAAAGATTCTGGGTGAATCTAAACAATGAATATGCGCCAATAAACGCACTGATAACAGATGCAATTTTATACCCAATATTGCCAATTCCAAATATTTTGTAACCTAAAGCAGCTAGCCAAAACAGCAAAGGAGGTTTGTCTGGAAATCCCATTGAGTTATATGCCTCACCTCTTTGGAATACTTCAAGGTACTCTCCGGTTTGCAGCATTTCCATGGCCAAAGCAGCATATTGTGCCGCATCTACCTCCATTACATCCACCGAAAAAGCAAAAACCGTAACGATAGCGCCCAAAATGTACAAACAGGCAATTACGTATTTTTGCGGCATGCTATCTGCTAAAAAGGTTATACTTTAGAATGCAATAAATGGCTCTGAAACCATCTTTCCAAGAAATTTTCTTTCCATCGGCATACGTTCTACCGTAATAAGATATCCCAACTTCATAAATGCGAATATTTGGAATCCGAGAAATCTTTGCTGTTACCTCTGGTTCGAAACCAAAGCGATTTTCCTTTAATTTCAAGCCTTGAACCAATTTTCTATCGAACATCTTGTAGCAAGTTTCCATATCGGTAAGGTTAAGGTTGGTTAATGCGTTAGATAAGGTGGTGAGGAATTTGTTACCGATGGTGTGCCAAAAAAACAGAATTCTGTGCGGCCTACCACCCATAAATCTAGATCCGTAAACTACATCGGCTACTCCATTTAAAAATGGGCCTAGAAGTAGATTGTACTCGTTTGGATCGTATTCTAAATCTGCGTCTTGAATTACCAAAATATCTCCTGTTGCGTATTGAATTCCCGATCGTAATGCAGCACCTTTACCCATATTTACTTGATGACTGAATATGCTGATAGGCAATTCTGGATTTTCGAGTCTGTATTTTTCTAAAACTTCGGTAGTATTATCTCGGGAGCAATCGTCTACAATTATCACTTCCTTCTCCATGTTGTTCAAAAGCTGAACAGCCTTGATTTTATTTAGGATTAAATGAATGGTTTTGGCTTCGTTGTAAGAAGGAATTACAATTGATAATTTCATATGCAGTAATAATTTGGCAAAAATAGCTTAAAAGTGGGGATTGTTGGTTATTTGGAAGAAATGTTGAGGATTGCAAGAATTTCTTTTGTCTAAAAATATAGTAGCGTCAGATAAGGCTAATTAGAAAGAATATATTCGCCTTTATAATTTTGGTCTAGACGTAGGTGGTAGGGATATTTGATTTCCAAAAAAATTGTAAGTCCTTTTCTTTGGATTCTCTCCTGATTTTCTTTTTGCATTTTCTTTTTGTAGTTGATGGTCAATATCTCTTTTAAAGCATCTTGGCGCATTAAAACCATGTATTCTTGTTTATGGGTACTCCCTTGAAAAAGAGATTGTATTTTGCTTTGAAGGTCATGGACGGAATAAATTGCAAAAGTGGCAAGAAGTTCAATTATTGATTCTGTGTTGACAAGTTCGCTGTACTCTACCTTAATTTGAGTAATACTTAGAAATGGTAAAAATAAAAAGAATTGAAAAAAGCTTTCATGTTTTAAAATTCCTTACTTTCTCAATATTCGTTTTGTTTGCAAAAAGATAGACTAAAAAAATTATTTGTCCCTGTACCTCATAGAAAATGGTAGTTTGCTTGCTTAAAACAGACATCCTTAATCTTTTGTTATAGTTTTAAACAGGAAACATAAGTGGATTTTTCGAAATTAAGTTTAAAGTAAAACCCAGATTGTTCTTAAATTTAAGAATTTCACGTTCTGTCCAGTTACTTTTCAAATACTCTAGTATATCCTCAAGATTGTCTATTGATTCTTGAGACCACCTTATTTCATAAACCATACTTTTTAACTACCTCATCATGGGCAACAGTTCTACCTAGCTTAACATCCTCTAAACCTCTTTCAATTCCTTGCTTATTCTCTAGAGATACATCGTGCCACCAATCCTGCTTATTTGACTTAGAATATTTTACAGATTTAAGATATTCGATTGTTTCAGGATCTAATTTCATCAACCATTCAATAAGTTCTAATCTTAGCGCATCGTATCTCATACCCTAAAGTTTTAATCGAAGTTATTGTTTTTACGTAAGATGGCCAAGCCACCATCGATAAAAAACCTGAATTCATGTCTATTTCTATAACTCTAATCTCCTT
Source organism: Bacteroidota bacterium (assembly GCA_036804105.1). GTDB lineage: Bacteria > Bacteroidota > Bacteroidia > UBA7662 > DAIRTB01 > DAIRTB01. The sequence goes on from DAIRTB010000158.1 coordinate 5,766, forward strand.
AAGGT
>DAIRTB010000159.1:0-5041 GCA_036804105.1 Bacteroidota bacterium
AATGTACTCAAAGCTCTTTTTACTATCGCTAGTTTAAAGGTTACTGATTAGTTACTTTTGTTTAAATCTCTTTTTTGATTTGAAAAACTACTTAAAGCAATTCCTCTAATTTATTCACAACTTCGCTTAAGCGTTTTATTTCTTGTTCAAGAAATTCTATACGCTCAATTAGTCCACTTGAAATATGCTGATTGCTTTCTGAGGTGTTGCCGTACTGAATTTCTTTATCGTAATTAACCTCTCCAAGATTATGGATAAATCTAGATTCCTTTTGTCCTGGTCGTTTTTCTAGTTGAAGAACTAAAGGAATTTCTTTATTCCCTAGGTTTTCTAACACCTTTTGCACTTCCTCTAAAGATTGGAATTCATAAATCCTTCCCGAATTTGTATTCAGTTCACCTACAGTTTGCGGCCCCCTCAATAAGAGCAAACACATAACTGCATACTCTGCATCATTTGTATTAAAAGCATTGTTAAAGAACTGTTTATACTTAAGCGTTCTAATTCCTGTCCCTGAAAAAGAACCAACTAAGTTGTTAAGGTTCCTCAAGGTGTTTAGTGCTTTAATTACATCGTTTTCCGAGTAGGAAACAACAGGACTACGTGAGGTCTTTTGGTTACAACCTACCATTATTGCGTTTACACTCATTGGATAATACTCTGGAGTAGTTTTAAACTTTTCCATTAAAACTCCAAGCACCCGTTGTTCTTCTGGAGTTAGGTTGATTTTATAATCTATTGCCATATTCTTTATTTACCATTTTAGTTTTTCTTTATTTAAGAATCCAGAAATTCCCTTTTTACAATCGCTTGTGGCCCTTGCTATTGCATTTTCATTTGCGGCGAACTTTAGAGCCTCTCCATAAGGCAAATCTTGTAGATTAGCTATTAATCTTCTAGTAGCTTTAATCGCTTCTTTACTAGTTTTTTCGGATAGATTTTTTGCGAAATTCATCGTAAAATCTTTCAATTCCTCGGCAGGCATAACTCGGTTTACCAAATTATATTGAAAAGCTTCTTGTGCGGAAAGCAACTCTCCAGAAAGAAGTAAATATCTACTTTTCGCTTCGCCAATTTTTCGAATTAAAAAAACACTAACAATTGCAGGAATAAACCCAATTTTAACCTCAGTATAACCAAATTTCGCAGTTTCTGCGGCAAATACAAAGTCGCAAATGGTAGCTAATCCACACCCACCAGCAATTGCATCGCCTTGTACTTCAGCAATAAACGGCAATGGTGATTCATATATCATCTGAAACAACTCCAATAAATGAGTAGAATCAACCAAATTTTCCTCGAACGAATTATTCTGAAGTTGTTGTAAATAAGCTAAATCTGCACCTGCACAGAATGCAGGCCCATTGGCATTTAAAACTACGCATCTAACCTCCAAATGCTCTACGGCCATTTTTATTCCAGCCTTTAGCTCAGTAACTAAATCTGGGCTTAAAGCATTTCTCTTTTCAGGTCTATTTAACGTAATGTAGCAAACCCTGTCTGCTACCTCTACTGTAAGGTATTGGAATTCCATTCTTCGAATTTGGCAGAAAAAAAGAACTTGAACCAATAAAATATACCGGAATTTGTTTTAATTTGAGTTTTTCAATGGTTTTATTAGATCTTTCCTTACCCGGAAGTACAATAAATCGAGCACCTTCAATTTTACCAAGAATAAACCAATTAGGTTTAGTGTAAAAAATTAAACCAGCGCTATCTTGAGCAGATATTTTGGAAAGAACCTCATCATCTGGATTAATACAAACATTTCCAAAAGAGGGTGGAAGTGAAAGCGAAAGAGAATCGCTTAAACTAAAACTGCCTAAAGCTAAATTTTTAGATTTAGCATGATTAATCGGAATTGTTGATTTTTTAAAAAAGTTAACTAAACGTGTCTCATCTTGGTAGGCCAACTCTCCTCCTTTATAAGATTGATAAAGCCATAAGCCATCAATATCCTTTTTCTGAAATTCCTGATTAGCATAGTTTACAACAAATATGAACCCGGCAAAAATAGCCAAACCTAATGCCGTTTTTAGTTTATCGAAATACCCTAGACCGATACATACCAGAAGTAAGTAAAGCGAAAAACATTGAACGTTATTAATTGAAAACTCGCCTAAGCTGCTACCTGGAAGCTTATCAAAAAAGCCAACTACTTGTATTAAACCCAAAATACAGAGTTCATTGAATTTTGCAACCAAATTACCCATGTAGGGTAAAAAAGATAATATTAAAGAAAGAGTACCAATCCCCATTATAAAGGGAATAAATGGGAGTATAATCAAATTAGCAGGTAAAAACCAAATCGGAAATCGTTGAAAAATTAAAAGTCCTATGGGTAAGGTACCTAATTGAGCTGAAGTTGAAACAGTTGCCATCTGCCACAAATAGTTAACACTTTTGAACCTAAATTTAATTAATCCAACCAAGTTAGATTGCCAAAATGCAATTCCGAAAACTGCAAGATAAGATAGCTGAAACCCTAGATTAAAAAGCGTATAAGGATCAATTGTGCACAAAATAATTGCTGATGTAGCCAATGTATTGTACAAATGAACAGGTCTATTTAAAATTTTCCCTACCCCAAGTATCGAAAACATTAAACAAGCTCTATTTACAGAGGGACTCATACCACTTAATGCGGCAAACATCCAAATTGCAGATATTTCAATAAAAAATCTAATAATTCTTGCTTTGATAGAATTACTGAACCCTCTTAACAAAAAACTTAGTAATAGGTAAACCATGCCCACGTGTAATCCCGAAACGGCTAAAACATGTATGGTTCCTGTATTTGCAAAAGCTTGCTGCACTTCCTTATCTAAATTTCGCTTTTGCCCTAATAATAAGGCGGTTAGAATACTACGTGCCTGTTCATTCAAATACTGTTGTTCAATAACTTGCATACAGAAATCCCGAATCCTAACAATAAAATCTGCGCCAACTGAATCAACAATTTTGAAATTTCCAGCATTAACATGCAGTTGATGCCAAATATGCTTCTCAGCCATATGCTTTTGAAAATCAAAAATTCCAGGTGCATTTCTTCCATCAACAATTAAGACCTTAGCAAACAGCACCATTTTAGAGTTTCGATGAACGAGTAGTGTGGTATCTTTAAAACGAATAAATGCTTTTCCATGTGTTGGAATCCATCTGCCATTTTCATCCTTAACTGATTCTACTTCACCCAATATTTCAGAAAAGTCGCCTTTTCTATAAGATGATTGTAGAACTCGAATCCCAAACTCCTCTGCATTCTCAAAATCGCCATAATAATTTTTATGTAGGAAATCTGTAGCAATTTGAACACTAAATCCTCCGAGAATAAACCACATTAAAATCAAAGGAACACCAAACCAGTATCGATATTTAAAACTGGGTTTATGTTTATAAGACAACCAAAAACCAAATATTAAAAGTAGGCATAAGGTTATTGCCAAAAAAACTAAGTTTTCGGCTAAAGTAGAAATGAAAATTCCCAAAATAAAAGGAATTGCCATTCTAAACATGGGTATCTCAGACCAACTGGGTAGATTCATTTTGCACGTACTCCATGTAATAGTGCAAAATATTGGCTTCGGTAAACCGATCTCCCTTAATTTTAAAAGAATTTTTTTTGTAAAGTGGTACTGCAGTTTCCTGACTATGCAAATAAATGGTAGTATTCCTATCTTCTATATCCAATAAAATAGATTTAAGAATAAGAGATGCTAATCCTTTTAATCTATAGTTTTTCAAAACCGCCATTCGCTCAATTTTGAATCCTTTTTCTGTTTTTCTCCATCTCCCAGTTGCTGCAGGTATATCATCAACTAAAGCTAGAAAATGGATTGATTCTGCCTCAAATTCGTATTCCTCATTAGCTTCCACCTTTTGCTCTATAACAAAGACTTCATTACGAATTGCATGTACATCAGAAAGGTTTGATAAAGAGGTAATCTTCAATACTTTTATTGTTCCATCATTGTAGACTTCCGATACCATATTGTATTAAATTGCTTAGTTTTGTAAGATAATAAAACCATTTTCTACTTTATATGGCAGTTTCAAAAATTATCGAATTATTGGGTTCTGATGCAGATCATTTGTTAAAACACGAATGTAAAACCATCTCTAAAGATCTTATTCACCTTCCAGGGGGTGATTTTATTGATCGAGTAATGATGTACACAAATAGATCTCCGCAAGTGCTTAGAAGCTTAGCAACCCTTTTTAACCACGGAAGACTTTCTGGTACTGGATATCTTTCAATTCTTCCTGTGGATCAAGGTATTGAGCATTCAGCTGGTGCATCATTCGCACCAAATCCTATTTATTTCGATTCTGGGAATATTGTAGAGCTAGCAGTAGAATCAGGATGCAATGCTGTTGCCTCAACCTTTGGTGTTTTAGGCTCTGTAGCAAGAAAATATGCCCATAAAATCCCTTTTATAGTAAAAATCAATCACAACGAATTTTTAAGCTATCCAAATAAATACGATCAGAAAATGTTCGGATCTGTAGATGATGCTTGGAATATGGGTGCAGTTGCAATCGGTGCAACAATCTACTTTGGCTCTGAAGAATCATCGAGACAAATTGAAGAAGTTGCCGCAGCTTTCGAAAGAGCGCATGAATTAGGTATGGCAACAATTCTTTGGTGCTACACTAGAAATAATGCATTCAAGGTTGATGGAGTTGACTACCATACTTCAGCAGATTTATCGTCGCAAGCGATACACTTAGGTGTTACAATTCAAGCTGATATTATTAAGCAAAAGCTTCCAACCAATAATGGTGGATATTTAGCTACAAAACATGGTAAGACGCATTCAAAAGTTTATAGCGAATTAACAACCGATCACCCTATTGATTTAACCAGATACCAAATTGCGAATAGCTTTATGGGTAGAGCAGGCGTTATCAACTCTGGCGGAGAATCTAAAGGAGATAACGATTTAAAAGAAGCAATCTCAACAGCCGTTATCAATAAAAGAGCTGGCGGCACAGGACTTATCTTAGGCAGAAAAGCTTTCCAAAGACCAATGATTCAAGG
>DAIRTB010000159.1:5060-5763 GCA_036804105.1 Bacteroidota bacterium
AATTGCTAAACTTAGTTCAAGACGTTTATCTAGCCCCTGAAATTACCATTGCTTAATTTTTCATCTAAAAACAAAAGCCTCGAAATATATTCGAGGCTTTTGTTTTAATGGTAATTTACCAAGATTACTCAGCAACTACTTCAATTGCAACTGTAGCCTTAACTTCACGATGCAAATCAATATCAGCAGAATATACACCCACAGTTTTTATTTCGCTATTGAAAGAGATCTTTCTTCTATCTATTTCAATACCTTTTTCTTTCAATGCATCAGCAACCTGAACAGTGGTAATAGCACCAAAAATCTTACCACTTTCGCCTACCTTAGCACCTAGTTGAAGTGTAATGTTCGACAATTTTGTAGCAGTATCTTCAGCCTCAGTTTTAATCTTTTCCATACGGTGAGCTGTTTGCTTAACGGTTTCATTTCTAACTTTCATGTTAGAGTCGTTAGCAATTACAGCAAAACCTTTAGGAATCAGGAAATTTCTTCCGTAACCAGCTTTAACTTTAAGCACATCGTGCTTGTATCCTAAGCCTTTAATGTCTTCTTTTAAAATAATATCCATTTTCTAATCTCCTTATTTTAAACCGTCTGCAACATATGGCATTAATGCTAAGTGGCGGGCTCTTTTTACCGCTTGAGCTACTTTACGTTGAAATTTCAAAGAAGTACCAGTTAAACGCCTTGGCAATAATTTACC
>DAIRTB010000160.1:0-5753 GCA_036804105.1 Bacteroidota bacterium
TAGAAACGCCCGGCCAAGCAGTAGATTCTTCTGCAATGGTTTGAACATCTGGAAAACTCTTGTAAATCTCCACATTCATGTCTTTGAATAAGGAAACAGCCCCAAGGTTTTCTCTTCCACCATAAACATTTGGTATCCACTCGCCTTCGTTCCTAGAGTAATCGAGGTATAACATGGATGCAACCGCATCAACCCTAAGTCCATCTGCATGGAATTGATCTAGCCAAAAAACAGCATTCGAAATTAAGAAAGAACGCACCTCATTCCGATCATAATTAAAAATTGAGCTCTTCCAATCTGGGTGATACCCTTTTCTTGGATCTGCATGTTCGTATAAATAGGTGCCATCGAATCTTGCCAATCCATGCGCATCTGTTGGGAAATGCGAAGGCACCCAATCTAAAATTACACCAATTCCTTCTTGATGGAATCGATCTACCAAATATTTAAAATCTTCTGGCTTACCATAACGAGCAGATGGAGCAAAATAACCTGTTACCTGGTAACCCCAACTCGCAAAGTAAGGATGTTCCATCACTGGCATTAACTCTACGTGGGTAAAACCAAGTTCTTTAACGTAGTGAACCAAATCGTCTGCTAATTCCCGATAACTTAATGAGCGATAATTATCTTCTGCCTTACGTTTCCAAGAACCCAAATGCACTTCGTAAACAGAATAAGGGCTGGAAAGCGAATTTTTCTCTTTTCTTGTTTCCATCCAATTTTTGTCGTCCCAAGCATATTCATCGGCGGTTATAACAGAGGCTGTTTGTGGTGGGCTTTCCCAAAGTCTACCAAAAGGATCACCTTTTAAAAGCATTTCACCGGAAAATGAGGCCCAAATGCTGTATTTATATCGCTGACCAATTTTAGCTCCTGGAATAAAACCTTCCCAAATACCTGAACCATCTGGTCTGGCATGTAGCAAATGCGCTTGCGCATTCCAACTATTGAAATCGCCAGTTACAAAAAGTTTATGCGCATTTGGCGCCCAAACCGCAAAATAGCAACCTGCCTCACCATTTAATTCCAATGGATGCGAACCCAATTTTTCGTACAATCTATAGTGAGTTCCAGATTTAAATAAATAAATATCAAAATCGGTTAAAAGCGAGTGTTGTATTACGGTTTTCATAGTGACTTTTTAATTTTCATTCAATTGGTTAGTTTATTTTTGAGGCTGGAAATAACCATATCGATTCCTTTTAATGGAATTATAACCCAATCGGGACGGCTATTTAATTCATAACCAAGTTCATAAATAGCCTTTTCGAGTAAATGCATTCGAATAAGATCTGATATTTCTGCTAAGGTTCCAATGTAAAAGCCGCCGTTTTTCATCTCTTCTAAATAGGTAGAGAGAAAGCAGGAAGCAATTGCTTGATACCATTGTTCAGACAAATTGGTGTCTATTTTATCCTCGCCACTTAATAAGATAGAGGCGTAAGCAGCATAATGAAATGAGCGCAACATACCTGCCACATCTTTAAGCGGACTGTGTTTTATTTTTCTTTCTTGAATAGTTGATTCTGGTTCCCCTTCGAAATCTAGCAAAATGTAATCGTTTTCTACTCGAAGTACTTGACCAAGATGGTAATCGCCATGAATTCTAATGCGCTTTCCAGAGAAATTCTGTTGGGTTACCTTTTCGAAAAATCCTCTGATTATGGGCAAATCTTGTTCGAACCTATTGGCTAAATCAAGTCCATAATCAGATATTTTGTGCTTGCACATATAAAGCAAATCAACCCGCTTGTTTACTAAATTTAATTGAAACTCAAGCAAGTTTTTTGTGTAAGCTTTGCTGAAATCCTCCATAACAAAAGCTTTATTTTGAGTTTCAACACCAAAACCAAGGTGCATTTCTGCTGTTCTTTTTGCAAGCAGACTCACATCCTCAAAAACACTTTTATTAAGAACCTCTACATTCTCTATCTCAGATAATTTGAATGTAGAAAAGGCATTCAAATTAGTTTTAACAGCCACACCGTTTGCCACATAATCTGCAACAAGTTTGCTAAAATACTTCCAAGCATCTTCTTTAGCATCTACACAGGTTTGCATTAAACCTATGGTGTAAATATTTCCCATTTTATGAAGCTCTATTGCGCCAGCAAACAGCGGTATATTTTGAAAATGTGCTTCTTCCGTTAAAAATTTTATGCCTTCAACATCTGGATTGATTTCTGGAAATAGCTTGCGATATAATTTAAGGAAATACTTGTTTCCAATAATTATGGCAGAATTGCTTTGATCTGCATTTAAAACTTTAGAACTGAAATCTACAAGTGGTTCGAAAACAGTGCCCTTATCGAAAAATAATTCGCAGGTAGTACCTCTTATTCTTTGTGCGTCTTTCAGGTTTAAGTATAAATGCTCCCGGAATTCTGGTAGATACAGGGCATCAACAATATTTAATTCTTTATTCTCAATGATGGCCTTTCCAATAAACATTTTGGTTTTAAGCTCTTGCGCTTCTAAAAACGCATCGTCGCAAACTCCTAATGGCAGCAGGTATTCTTGGGTCTCGTTAGAATCTAATTTAATGGCAAAGATGGTAACATAAAATTTTTTGCCAATGGGAATAACTTCAGAAAAAGTGGGCGGGTCGAATGTTTGGTTCTTGGCAGAAAACCACCTGCAGGTGCGCAAATAATTAGTTAGCAAATTGGCACTAAACAAGTCAATAAACTCCTGATCTGAAAAAATTTGATCCCATCCAACCTGCGTACTCACCTCTACTTTTTCAACAAGACCCGCCATTTATTACCCTCTCTTTATTTTAAACAAATGAAATGGCAATACATTTGGATCGAGCTCTACATAATTCCACTCATTTTGCCATCTATATTCTGCGTTGGTAAACAAATCTACCATCATAATTGGCGACCCAGCGTTTATTCCCATTTCTTTTAAAGGTAGTTGAATCCAACTTGAAACCTTGTGATTTGAATTAAAGTTAACCACAACCAGAATCTCGCTCGATTTATCTGCATTCGATTTGTAATAGGCTAATATTTCACCATGATCGTTGTTACAAATTACAAGGTTATTGGTTTCTTGAAGGGCCTCTTCTCGTTTTCTAGCGAAATTTACGGTTCTCATCACATCCATCATTTTGTTGTTGTGCTTCCAATCCCAATTGTATATTTCGTATTTCTCAGAATCTGCATATTCTTCTTTACCGGCTATGGGTTGATGAATAATAAAATCGTAAACTGGGCCGTACAAACCGTAATTTGAAGATAAGGTTGCCGCTAAAACGTAACGAGTTATGTACTGAGATTCTTTACCCGTTTGTAAGATATACGGGTTAATATCTGGGGTGTTTGGCCAGAAATTTGGTCTGAAATACTCTTTAGGCTCATCTTTGGTGAGCTCGTTCATGTATTCCACCATTTCGGCTTTGCTGTTTCGCCAAGAGAAGTAGGTGTAAGATTGTGTGAAACCAATTTTAGCTAATTGATACATAATCTTTGGTCTTGTAAAGGCTTCAGACAAAAACAAAACTTCCGGATGTTGCGCCTTTATCTCCGCAATTAACCATTTCCAAAAGCGGAAAGGTTTGGTGTGTGGATTATCAACTCTAAAGATCTTGACACCTTGTACAATCCAATAAAGAAGAATGCTTTTTAGTTCTTTCCAAAGGTTTTCCCAATCGTCTGTTTCAAAATAAAACGGCAAAACGTCTTGGTATTTTTTCGGTGGGTTTTCTGCATACTGAACCGTACCATCAGATCTCCACTTAAACCATTGCGGATTTTCTTTTACATAAGGATGATCTGGCGAGCACTGAAGCGCAAAGTCGAGTGCAACCTCAATTCCATGGTTATCTGCTTCGGAAACGAAATTTCTGAAATCTTCTATGGTACCCAAATCTTTTAAAACACCTTTATGTCCGCCATCTGGAGCACCAATAGCCCAGGGACTTCCAGGTTCGCCTTCCATTGCAGTAACTGCATTGTTTTTTCCTTTTCTATGTTGAATTCCTATTGGGTGAATTGGCGGAAGATAGATGGTATCGAAACCTAAACCCGCAATTCTGGGTAAAATGCGTTCGCAGTCTTTAAAGGTGCCATGTTGCCCCATAACCTCTGATGTGGAGCGAGGGAAAAATTCGTACCAAGCGCTGAATCTGGCTTTAATTCTATCAACATAAACACCAAGTTCCTTTTCGTAAATAGAGGCAAATTTAGTGTCTGGATATTTCTGAAATAGTGCTTTAATTTCTGGACTCATTGCCATTTGAACGGCTTCATAGTAATTCTTATCGGCTTCTTTAAACAATTTTGAAGCTTCTTTTACCAAAGCCTTTTCTAATTTATCTAATTTTCCAGAAAGATCTTTGAGGAGGTTAATTCCATCCTTCAATTCAACACTAACATGCTGGTTCCCATTAAATTTTCGTTCTAATTCGCTTTGCCATGTTAGGGCATGGTCTACCCAACCTTTTATAGTGTAAACATAATGACCCTGTAAAGTAACCTCAAAAGATGCGGCCCATCTATCATTAATTAGAGGTTGCATTTTAACAAAGTTCCAATTTTTTTCGTTTTCGTGTTTGTAAAGTAATTCGCACGCAATTATGTCGTGGCCATCGGTAAAAGCATCTGCTTCAATCTTTACTATTTCGCCAACTACTCTGGATATTGGATATAGTCCCCCATCAATTTCAGGACTAACTCCTGCTATTATTACACGTTTCTGACCGTCTATCATTGTTTCAATAATTTGAAAAGCGAAAAATAGAATAATTGCTGCATAGTGTGAAATTTAATCGGAAAAAAACTTAAAAAAATATTGCAAAAAAAAGGGAACCTGCCTTCCCGGTGGTTCCCCTATCAAATCAAACAAAATGAATTATGCCAAACTAATTGGATTTTGGATTTTGAGTATTCCCGGTTTTAGAAACCTCTTGAATACTGTTATATAAATTGGATATGTTTTTCAGAACAAAATTGCCAGTTATAAGAATTGCTGTAAAGTTTACCTCGGTACCTTCCACAAAAAGCAACTCTTTTACCTTTCCCTTTTCGCCTTTAACAATGAAAATAGAAATGTTAGAGGTTTCTTCAGATTGTTTAGTAAGAATATTCTCTACTTCTAACTTTTCAATTTCCTTTAGAAACTCGAGGTAATGTTCATATCCAGCGTTTTTCTTGCTATTCTTATCGTTATAAGAAAGTATTTCAATCTGATCTATTCCTTCTAGTGCTTCTTCAAGCTTTTCATCGGCATTATTTCTTAACGATGCCAACATTGATCCTGCTATACTTACTACTGAGAAACCTTGTTTTCCGCTATACTTTTCGAAAATAGCTTGTTTCGAAATTTGAGCCATTAAAACCATGGGCAATAAGCACAACAAAACAATTATTCTCTTCATTTTCTCTCTGTAGTTGGGTTTTCAAGATTCTTAAAATCAACACTTTCTAAAGCTTCTAAACCTTTTAAATTATCGTTTAGGGTTTTAGATATTTTAAGCAATGCATTTTGAGTTTCTTCTAATGCTTTGCTTTGATTCTGAGTTGTATCAACCAAAATTATTTCTTGGTAAGGACTTAAATTTCTTTCATTCACACCATTTAACCAAACCATAGAACCCATAATTATTAAAACACTGGCTGCAATGGCGATCCACTGACCAATCAATGATTTTTTATGAACCTTCGGATATTCAATTACTAGATTGTGCTCTTCAAATTTCTCAAGACCGAAACCTGCAAAAAGCATGCGCTCGGCTTTGTAATTTG
>DAIRTB010000161.1:0-5723 GCA_036804105.1 Bacteroidota bacterium
GGGTAAGGGATTGGCAGAGTCTGGCCATCAGGTACATTTTATCTCCTACACCCAACCATTTCGCTTAGATACCTTCAACGAAAATCTTTTTTACCATGAAGTAAGTATTTCTAATTATCCGGTCTTCCAATATCCACCTTATTTGCTTTCTTTAGCAGGCGAATTGGTGGATGTGATTAAATACGAAAAGCTCGACATTTTACATGTTCATTACGCTATTCCTCACGCAGCTGCTGCTTTTTTAGCACAACAAATACTTAAAGTGCAGGGTATTAACATTCCGATAGTTACCACCTTGCATGGAACTGACATCTCTTTGGTGGGAAAAGAAAAGATCTTCGAGCCAGTAGTTAGTTTTTCAATTAATGTTTCTGATGGTGTTACTGCTGTTTCTGAAGCTCTGAAAATTGATACATATAATCATTTTGATATTACCAAGCCAATAGCAGTTATTCCGAATTTTGTAGATTTAAAGCGTTTTTCTAGAAAGCCGAAAGATCATTTCAAAAAAGCCATTGCCCCTGATAATGAACGCATTCTAATTCACATCTCCAATTTTAGAGAATTGAAAAGAGTGGATAATGTTATCCGCATTTTCCAGAAGGTAAACGATGTTATACCATCGAAACTACTTTTGGTAGGCGATGGTCCAGACCGACAAAAAGTTGAGCAGCTTTGTAGGGAATTGCATTTGTGTAACCACATTCGTTTTCTTGGTAAGCAAGATGCCGTGGAGGAAATTTTGAGTGTTGGAGATCTTTTCATAATGCCATCAGAAAGCGAAAGTTTTGGTTTGGCAGCTTTGGAAGCCATGGCCTGCGAGGTGCCGGTTATCAGCTCCAACATTGGCGGACTGCCAGAAGTGAATATTGAAGGCGTTACAGGATTTTTATCGGATGTAAACGACATTGATAAAATGGCCAACGATGCAATTTATATTCTCGAGCACAACGATAAGTTGTTGGAGTTTAGAAAAAATGCCCTAGAACAAGCCAGAAAATACGATTTGTACGCAATACTTCCGCAATACGAAAGGTTCTATGAGGAAATAATTGAATTGGCGAATGCCTCGAAAGTTGGTGTATGAAAATTAGATTCCTTTTTATATGGCTTCCATTTCTCTTGGTTGGAACAACATTTTGCAAAAGTAAAAAGATGAAACTAGAACAACCTGAGACCCGCACAGAAGTTCCTTTCAATCTTGTTTCAGCGCAAGGTCAGGCCTATTCTGGAAATGAAATGCCACAATTTTTTAGCGTAAATAGCACTGAAGAACTTAGAAGAATTGATGAGTTAACAGGAATAGTAGACTTAGATCTAAATGCAATTGATTTTAAAAACGAATTCTTAATTGTGGTCTATGCAGGAATGAAAACCAATGGAGGTTTCCAACTTCAGATCGATAGTATAAAAACCACTTCTAAAGAAATATTTGTTTATTCCACAGAAACCGGTCCAGGTGCAAATTGCATGGTAACAGATGTTATTGCCTATCCATTTCAAATAGCTGTGGTTAAAAAAGAATACAAACGAGAAACCTTGGTACAGAAGCGAAATTTGGTTACAAGGGATTGTAATTGACTCCATATTCTTTAATTAGATAAATGGATTGCCAAGGAGGTCAAACTCTGAAAGCCTCACATTATTCCTAAAATTTTCAATCAACCTATATCAAAAAAAAGCGCAGCCTTCGCTGCGCTTTTTATATTTAACCATTAATAATTAACAATTATTATTGCCCTTGAGCTAAAGAATAGCCATGCTTGCCATCGAAATAATAGAGGTTTTCGGTTTTAATGAAATCGTATCCGTTTTCTCCTATTATTTGCATCTGCTTTAGAATATCGCTGTGTTTTATTCCTGTCATTTTGTCTTTTGCTTCAAAACGAATTCTCCAATGGTCTGTACAGAAAGTTTCAGGTAAACCGTTCGGATACACCTTCACACCACGATTTGAGATCACAACAAGATCTAAAACATCAATAGTAAGGCTTTTCAAATGATCGCCTAACTTGTTTACATCTTTGTTATCCCAATCTAAAAATATGTCAACACCGACCAATTGTTTTTCAGATTTGATGTCTGAAAGTATCCAGTTAGTTGGATCAATTTGCTTAGCATCTGGAGCAAAAGCAACAGGTGTCATCATAGTTGGCATCATTCCCAGACGCTCAATTAAAGCATCAGCAAATTCTTTTGTACCAACTTTTTGCTTGCTCGTATCTACTTTGTAAATATCTCCTGTATGGATTCCATCTTCAATGGTTCTTAACCAAGCGTTTTGAATTTTCGATGCAACTTCGGTTTGGCCAATATGAACCAACATCATTACTGAAGCTAAAATCAACCCAGATGGGTTGGCTATGTTCATTCCAGCAATAGTTGGTGCACTACCATGGATTGCTTCGAACATCGCAGCTTTATCGCCAACGTTTGAAGAGCCACCAATGCCAACGGAACCAGAAATCTGAGCGGTTACATCAGAAATAATATCACCATAAAGGTTAAGGGTTACAATAACATCAAACATTTCTGGGGTATCTGCCAAACGGGCAGTACCGATGTCTATGATAATAGAATCTGATTGGATATCTGGAAATTCTGCTGCAATTTCTCTGAAAACCTGGTGAAACAATCCATCAGTAATTTTCATGATATTATCTTTAACAAAACAAGTTACTTTTTTGCGATTGTTGTTGCGAGCATATTCAAAGGCATATCTGATTATTTTCTCGCTTCCAGGTCTAGAAATTAACTTTAAACACTGAGTTACTTGGTTGGTTTGGCGATGTTCTATACCAGCATAAAGATCTTCTTCGTTCTCTCTAATTACCACAATGTCCATTTGTGGATGCTTAGTAACAATGTATGGATGGTACGAAACACATGGACGAACATTTGCAAACAGTCCTAAGGTTTTACGTGTTGTTACATTTAAACTTTTGTAACCGCCGCCGAAAGGGGTGGTAATTGGGCCTTTCAAAAAAACTTTTGTGCGAAGGAGCGATTCCCAAGCCTCATCATCAATGCCAGTGGTTTTACCTTTTAAATAAACCGCTTCGCCAATTTCAATAACTTCTGGTTGAATTTGAGCTCCAGCTGCATCGAGTATTCGCAAAGCTTGTGTCATTATTTCTGGGCCTATGCCATCGCCATATGCAATGGTAATGGGTGTCTTGTTCGCCATAGTTGATATTTAAAAAAGTGTTAACTAAAAATTTATTTTGCTGCAAAAATAGAACTTAATACGCTTTTTTTTGCTTTCTTAGGCATTTAAAAATAGTTATTTCTAGGTTTAATGATAAATAAGTCAATGAAACGATCACTCATTTTTACTTTCACTTTGCTGATTGGCGCTTTTGTTTTTGGAATTCTTGGAGCTTATACCTTCGAACAGCTAAATACCCCAAAAAGTAAATCAACTTTTGCTCAAGCTACACCTAACGATGGAATAATAAGAACCAACAATGGTTCTAACCTAGCTGGAAATATAGATTTTGTAGTGGCTAGCGAGAAAAGTACGCCAACAGTTGTCTATATAAAAACCACTACTACTCAGCCACAAAGAAGTTTTAACGACTGGTTTTTTGGAGATTTCTTTGGCTCTCAAGAAAGAACTGTTATGAGTTCTGGATCGGGTGTTATCATCTCTCCAGATGGTTACATTGTATCGAACAACCATGTGGTAGAAAAAGCAATTAAGATTGAAATTGTCTTAAACAGTAAGCAAACCTATGAGGCAAAACTTATTGGAACTGATCCATCAACCGATTTAGCATTACTCAAAATTGAAGGAAAAAACTTACCAACTGTTCAGTTTGCAAACTCAAATAATGTAAAAGTTGGCGAATGGGTTGTGGCTGTAGGAAATCCATTCAATCTAACCTCCACCGTTACTGCTGGAATTGTGAGCGCAAAGGGTAGAAACTTGAATATTGTAAACAACCTCTTCCCCATTGAATCTTTTATTCAAACAGATGCTGCCATTAATCCTGGTAATTCTGGAGGCGCTTTGGTAAACTTAAATGGTGAATTGGTTGGGATTAATACTGCAATCTACACCAGAACAGGCGCTTACAATGGATATGGATTTGCAATTCCCGCAAATATTGTTCAGAAAATTGTGCGAGATCTGAAAGAATTTGGCACCGTTCAACGTGCTTTTTGGGGTGGTGATGTTAAGGATTTAGATGCCCAAACATTCGATCGTTTGAATCTTAAAGAGCTAAAAGGCGTTCATGTACATCAAATTTCTGGTGATGGAAATGCAGAAAAAGCAGGTCTCAAGGTAGATGATATTGTGCTTTCTGTAAACAAAGTTCCAGTAAATTCAAAAGGCGAATTCGATGAGCAGATTTCTTACCAACGTCCAGGTGAGCGAGCAGAATTCGAAATCATACGAAAAGGAAAAATTCAAGTGGTAAATGTACAATTAACGAATAGCGAAGGCACCACAGAAGTTTTAATAAAAGAAACCTTCTCTTCTGATAAGCTTGGTGCAAATCTGGAGCTTATTTCTAAAGTGGAAAGAGAAAAATATAACATCAACAGCGGCGTTCGTTTTTACGATATTAGAGCTGGTATAATTCAGCAAATGGGTTTAAAAGATGGATTTGTGTTGATATCCGTAAATAAAATTCCAGTTAAAACCACTCAACAAGCCGAAGAACTCTTGGCATCTTTAGCAGGAAATATTGTAATCGAAGGTATAACTCCAGAAGGCAGAAGAAGCACTTACAGTTTTTATAGATACTAGTTTTAATGGAATTAAAAAAAGCCTAAATAGCTAAGATTTTACAGCTATCTAGGCTTCTTTAACTCTATCTATGTTTCGGAATGGTGTGGCTGTAGTTAGTGCCACCTTTTTTGTATTTAACTAAAACTGAATGCGTTGCCGGGCGTCTTAGAAAATTACTTGCTGAATTTTGGTACAGAATTCCAGTTACTACAGGGGCACTAAAGGATGTTCCACTTTCTGTTGATCCATCTGGGAATTTATAAATTCCGATAGCACAGTATCTTACGGCCCTGCCATAATTTGAAGGGTATAATAATCCAGTTACATAGTTTCCACTTTTAATTTGTGTCTCAGTACCTTCTACATAACAGCTACTTACAACATTTAAAAATTCATATTTACTTGGGCTGTTTTTAAATTTTAAGCCCAATCTCGCAGGGCTATAATTAGATGCCCAATCGTCTTCCTGTCCAGCAGCAATTATTACCGATTGCTCATAACCTTCGAAATTTAGAATAGCTTCTTCAATTTTAAGTAAACTCGCATATTGAGGGTTAGATGGTGCCATCACTTTTACGCCCATAGAAATGTTTATGGGTTCGCCATATTCGCTAGTTGTGTAAGCTCTATTAATTGCTTTCAACCAACTTGCAGATGTTAAATTGTTAGACATAAATGTAATTGGAGCTCCGGAACTAATACCTCTGCAATTGTTTGCTCCAAAAACTTTTGCACCTGCAACAAATGCTACTTTTTGTCCATGATTTCCATTTACGCCAAAGTTTTGCAATCCCACAAAAGAAAGGTTTAAAAAGGTTTCGGATGCAGAATGGTAGGTGTCTACAATAAAAATTTTCTTAGGATTGTTGATAACATCTTTATAACCGTGAACAAATAGATGACGATTAAACTCATCTGAAAATACAGGCTCACCTGCTTTTTCCTCATATGTAATCATTGTGCCTACTGCATCAACATTTGGATC
>DAIRTB010000162.1:0-5709 GCA_036804105.1 Bacteroidota bacterium
ACCTTTGCGAGAGCTCATCGTTTGCACTCGAAAAAACTTTAGAAAATGTAGAAAGGCTTTTTGGCAAGCACCTTCACAAAATCAAGCTGCTAAACATGGGCGGCGGACATTTAATGACACGAGCAGGTTACGATGTAGAACACCTCATCAAAACCATAAAAAACTTTAAAGCCAAATACCCAAATCTAAAAATGATGTTGGAACCTGGTTCTGCTGTTGCTTGGCAAACCGGCTTTTTGGTTACTCGTGTTTTAGACATTGTAGATAGCGCAGGCATTGAAGTTGCAATAGTAGACGCATCTGTTTCTGCTCACATGCCCGATGTTATTGAAATGCCTTACAAACCAAAGATTATGAACGCAGAATCTAAACCAGTTAAAGGAAAACCTACTTACCGTTTCGGCGGACTTACCTGTTTGGCTGGAGATTTTGTGGGCGATTATAGCTTCGAAAAACCGCTCGAAGTAGGTGATCTCATTATCTGGGAAGACATGATGCACTACACCATGGTAAAAACCACAACATTTAATGGCGTCCAACTTCCTTCCATCGGAATTTGGAAGGAAAGCAATTTCTTCCAGATGGTTAAAACCTTTGGCTACGAAGATTTCAGGAACAGATTATCTTAGTTTTTGCCATAATGGCGCACTAATTGCATTAAATTCGGCCATAATGGCGTAATTAAGTTTAAAAATTGCCTTGGTACGAGAGTTGAAATAATTGGTTCAAACAAATAAAAATCAAATTATGACACTCGTAAGATTCAATCAACAACCAGCTGTAAGTCCTTTCAGCAACCTATTCGACAATCTTTTTGGTAAAGATGGTGCCGATTTCTTCCAAAATTTTGGTAATGTTCCGGCAGTAAATGTGTTCGAAACCGAAAACAGTTTCGAATTAGCATTAGCAGCACCAGGATATTCGAAAGAAGATTTCAGAATTAAAATCAACCAAAATGTACTTACCCTTTCTGCAAGTAAAAAACAAGAAGAAAGTACTACAGAAGGAAAATTCACCAGAAAAGAATTTCACTTACAAAGCTTTGAAAGAAGTTTCACTTTACCGAAATCTGTAAACACTGAAGAAATTCATGCAGGCTACGAAAACGGCATTCTGAATGTTCGAATTCCGAAAAGAGTAGAAGAAAAAGAGAAAGCAGTTAGAGAGATTTCAATTGCTTAAAGTACCATCTAAATGCAAAAAGGGTTACCAGTTTAATTGGCAACCCTTTTTGTTTGATTAATTATTTTTAGTGATGATGACCGCCTTCGCCATGCACATGTCCATGCGCAAGCTCTTCGGCAGTTACGGTTAGTTGTTTTTTGTTCGTTTATTTTAGTTTCTTCATTGTCTTACTTTCAAGCAACGATCTCATTTGGGTGATGGCAGTTTTATTGAGTTGGATTAGTCGGTCGTTTTGTGTCAAACCTTCTCGGATAAGCAGGGCGTTTATGCTTTCCATATTGCTCAACACAACCAACTGTTCCAATGTCGCATAATCTCTAATGTTTCCGTCTTTGTTGGGATTATTGTCTCTCCATTCTTTCGCTGTAATTCCGAAAAGTGCTACATTCAATAGGTCGGCTTCATTGGCATAAACAAAACTTGCTTGATGTTTAGTTATTTCACTCGGGATTAAGTTTTCTTTGATTGCGTCCGTGTGAATATGGTAATTTACCTTAGCTAATGTCCTTTGTAAGTTCCATTCTAATTTCAGTCTGTTGTTTTCATCGTCTTTCAAGCGTTGAAATTCATTGACCAAGTATATTTGAAACTCAGGACTTAGCCACATGGCAAAGTGGAATGCAATATCTTTATGTGCATAAGTCCCACCATAACGCCCTGCTTTTACAAGCATACCAACTGCATTTGTTCGTTCAATCCATTGTCCGACAGACATTATGAACCTATTCACACCTGCTTCTTGGGTAATTACCCCGAATTCGGGGTAATTAAAATTTGGGTTGTTGATTTTTTCCCAAACACCTATATATTCCAATGTATTTTTGTTAGTAACCCACTTGCCAATTAGCCCGCTTCCTTCGCGAAAAGAAGCTGTCATATCGGTCAAACTTATATAGTCAGTTTCATTTTGATTGATTACCGTTATCGGTGATTTGTTTACGTTTAGTTTTCTGCTTTTTGCCATTTTTTATTTCACTTAGGTACAAAGCTAAAAAAAGAAATTATGGCTAGAATGGGTTGTTCTTGTATGGTACTTATTCGTCTTCATCTTAGCTGTTGTGTCGCTTTACAATTACCGCCAACTAACATCTAAATGCAAAAAGGGTTACCAGTTTAATTGGCAACCCTTTTTGTTTGATTAATTGTTTTTAGTAATGATGACCACCTTCGCCATGAACATGTCCAAGCGCAAGCTCTTCTGGTGTTGCTGCTCTAATATCCAGCACTTTACCTTCGAAAAATAGATCTTTATTAGCTAGCGGATGGTTAAAATCTAAAGAAACTTCTTTGTCTCCAATTTCTAGCACCAAACCTCTGTGGGCAAAACCCTCATCGTCTTCTAATTGCAGCCAATTGCCAACTATAACCTCTGAATCCATTTTACCATCTTCGTCTAAAAACATTTCGTTTTCGAAAGACATAATATTTTCTTCCATTATCGGGCCAAAAGCCTCGTTAGATTCTATGCTAAATTTGAAAGTATCTCCAACTTTCAATCCTTGCAATTCATGTTCAAATTTCTCTGGCAAGCCACTATTTCCAAACAAGAAAATAAAAGGCTCATCTTCATTTGCAACTTCTACGTTTTGATTAACGCCATTTGCGTCTGGTACTGCAAGCTCATAAGCTAGACTAACCACTTTTTCTAATTCTATTATCATAATGTTTGATTTTGTAACGCTTTAATTGCTTGGTCAACAGTTGCTAGTGCGTTACCCACAAAAACTGAATCGTTTATTTTAAAAACTGGACGTTTTAAAAAGGTATAATCTTCTAAGATATAATGCTTGTACTCTGCTTCGGTTAAAGTGTTTTCATGTAAACCTAAAGAACGGTATTTCATGGCTTTTCTACTAAAAAGTGCTTCATAAGAACCCGCCAATTTGTATAAAAGTTCTAACTCATTTTCTGTAATAGGTGTAGATTTAATTTCTCGAAGTTCAAGGTTTGAATTCGTAGGTATTTGATCTTTTATTCGTTTACACGTGCTGCAAGAAGCTAAGTAAAAAAAACTGTTATTCATGTATGGCAAGTAAAGGAATATTTGCTTTAGAGGCCATTTCTAACGCCAAGCTTCTTCTGAAGAAACTAGCTAACAAACCATGGTTTCTAGCTACTAAGGCAAGAACGTCTGGATTGGTAGCTTCCACATAACTTTTAATACCTTTTACTAAACCTTTGTTAATCACGATGTGCGCCTCTACATTTATGGTTCCAAAAAATGCAAGTAATTTGTTTTTCTTTTGCTCTTGAGCTGCTGTAAGCGACTCGGTTTCTTTGGCTACATAAACTAAATCAACCGAAGCCGAGAGCATTTCTGCAATTTCTCTAATGTGTGCAAGCTTATCGTAGTAGTCGAAAGTCTCGAAATCCGTGGCAAAAACAATTTTATTAATGCCCTTGTATGCAAAATGTGGCGGAACCACCAAAATAGGTTTGGTAGCTCTGTTTACCAAACCTTGAGCAACACTGCCAATTACCACATCTTCAATTCCGCTAAGTCCCTTAGCGCCAATAATGTAAAGATCGTTATCGTAATCTCCCATTAAATCGTTGATAGCAGAAACAGGATCGTTGTTAATAACCATACTGTTTACAATATCTCCAGCTTGAATAGGAAGTTTAGCAATAAATTCTTCCATGTCTTCTTTGGCATCAACTTCCAACACATCATCAACGTTTTTCATCAATAAAGTGGTTGAGGAAGGGATTTTGTATGCGTGTACAAATATTACTTCACGGTTTTTAACTCGTGCTAGCTCCAACGCATAATTAGCAGCTGATAAGGAATTCTCCGAGAAATCGGTTGCAACAACAATCTTCGACATGTTCTAATTTGAATTTCAACACAAATTAGGTGAAAAAGGAAGTAATTTTTATCAATTTCTTCTTATTTAACCCAAAAAAAATCTTGGCTCCAAACTTTTAATCTCCAAAATTGTGTGGAAATAACTTCGGATCAGTATATCTGAAATTGAATCCAGTAGCCAAAAGCTTATCTACCAAAACTATACGCATTTGTTTAGCTAAAAACTGATCTTGAAAAACTGGCAAAGGCAAATTGTACATTTCCGCCTGAGCATTATAAAATTCTTCTTTTGTTGGATGATTTGGAGAAACCACATTGTACGTTCCTGCTTCAATATAACCATTAACAATAGAAACCAAACTTTGCACAACATCTTCTTGATGAACCAAATTCATGGTTTGATTTGAATTTTGAACAATCCTACCGGAAACATATTTCAGCAACAATCTATTTCCACCACATAATCCACCTAAACGCAACACCCAAGATTTGCAAGAAAGCGAACTGATATATTGCTCTGCACAACGAATGTTCGCATTTCCGTTTTGGTCAGCAGTATCATCATCCTCCATAAATAAACCAGCGTCTGGACTATAAACCGAAGTGCTAGATAAATAAACAACCTTCAGCTCTTTATGAAATACCATTGAAATTAGCTTCTCCAAAAGTGTTATATAATCTGTTGATGTTGTTTTTATTGGAGGAAAGGCCAGAACAATAAAATCTGGCTTTGAAAAAGAAATAGGAATTGTATTGAAATCTGAATTCAAATCGAACCGAAATGCATTTAAGCCTTCCGCCAAAAGACCTTCCACACTGCTTTCTGAGCGTGCAGTTACCAAATAATTGACATCATTTTTATGCATAAATTGGGCGAATGGTTTTCCAATAAAACCACCGCCCACAATTACTACCTTTATTTGCTTAACCATCTAGCTTTTCTTCCTCTCCATCAATTTGCTTGGTATTGCTGTTGAAGGATTTATTTCGCTTACGCACAGCCTCAGTTAGCAAATATTCAATCTGCCCATTTAAACTTCTAAACTCATCGCTTGCCCATTTTTCTAGGGTTTTCAT
Source organism: Bacteroidota bacterium (assembly GCA_036804105.1). Classification (GTDB taxonomy): domain Bacteria; phylum Bacteroidota; class Bacteroidia; order UBA7662; family DAIRTB01; genus DAIRTB01. The sequence continues at coordinate 5,072 of DAIRTB010000162.1, forward strand.
GAGTTCAGAATTTATTCTTAAAGCAAAGCTTTTTTTATCTGCCATTGTTTATCCTCTCTCACATTTATTGCCATTTTCAAATAGCGGAGATTTCACTTAATATATTTTATAGGTAATTTTTTCTTATCACGCTTGCTTAAGAATCTCTAGCTTAGTTAGTTTTCTCAGCACATCATTTATTCTTTCTGGCACTTGTGTACCTATTAAAAGTTTCTTTCCATCCTTAAATTCCAGCTGAAGCCCTTGGTTTCCATGCACATTATGGGCTTTTCCGTTTCCACCTAATGACATTCTGTAGCCCCAACCACCAAAATCTCTCAAGGGATTATATTTTCTAACATAAGCTGATTTTACTTCGGCCCAAGCATAATGCATAAACTTTTTTTGGAATGGAAAGAAGCGTACATAAACCCCAGTTTTATCTAACTTGGTATCTAACCGAAAGAGAAAGAACAAATAAGATAAGGCTATTGTAAAAGCTGTAAAGAAAAAAAGTCCATTATCAGGCAAGGGCTTATCGCCAATTGCTTCTCCTAAATAAATCTGCTTATATAATGCCCAAAAGAAAAACCCGTTCGACAATAGAAAAAGCAACCAAACCCACCATTGCTTAAACTTTTGCTCCTCCTTAAATAAAA
>DAIRTB010000163.1:0-5695 GCA_036804105.1 Bacteroidota bacterium
CCCGTTGTGGTAAATATTATTTCTGTAATCGCTACCAGCTTTGCCAAGCGCATCTACTATTTTTTTTCGGGTAATGTTGGTAACTGCTTCATCTAAAACCCCTTTATTGTTTTCTAAAGCAGCTAATGTTTTCTGGAAGAATTGATCAAGTTCTAAAGAAATATTTACTTGGTGAACCGATGATTTTTCGAGCGTATTTTCTAGAAACTTTAAGAATCTTCTAAGGTAATTTAAGGTTACAACCGAAACCCCATTTCCCACCAAAGCATTGTTTGCATCGTTCCATTCTGGGCGTTGGGTGTTCATCCAAATACCAGCCTCAGGAACAAAATTTGAGGTTTTTGCCAGAACTGTTGCCAGAATTTTTTCTATGAAATTAACATGGTGAATGTGGTCTGCCTTATTAATTAGCAAAGCGCCATCAGCACCTAAAGTTTCAATTTTCTTTCTGATTGAATGGTCTAATTCCTCATCGAAAGTGATGGTGTTTTTCGGATCGACTACAATTTCGTTGTAAGATTTTATGCGATACGGAACATTTGCATACACAAAATGCGCTTTATCGAAAAGATTTTCTAGTGTCTTAGGATTCTGATTCTGAGCAAATTCTAAGAACTTAAGCAAATAAATTATTTGGTGATCGCCCCAATAACCAATGTAAGACCAAGGATTATCTGGCTCAATGGTTTCCCAATCAAACCCGCCTTTGGTTACTCGGTAAGGGTTATAACCATCGAAGGTTGAGGCGTTCAAGAATTTGAAAATCATGCCTTCAATAAAATCTGGATAAGATTGTACCAAGGCTTCCCAGTTTTGGAAGATGTCTCTCCAGTTGCCTTCGTAATCTAGAATTTTCGATCCATCAATTTCACTTCTTGTATTAATGGAAAAGCGATTCCATGGTCTGCTTGGGTCGCCATGTCTTCTACTAAATTTAAGTGGAAGATATTCTTTGCAGAGCCTTATTAAATCTGGGTCCCCAGAAATTAACAAGCGTCTATTTAACTCCTCCTTGTTGAAAACAGTGTTTAGATTTTTGATAAAATCCTCATTTTTTTCGAATACCTTTTTGTTAGCATTCATTAAGTAGGTGCTGAAATCACCCTTCTCAATCTGGTAATTATCATCGAAAATACCGCCACGCATAATGTTGAAAAGCGTATTCGAAAAATGGCGGGTATCTTTTAGTTGATCTGCGGTAAACTGAAGACCATCAGACGCAGCAACCAACTGAATTAGGTTTTTTGTCCCCAAATCAATGTCTTCTTGAATTTCTTTCTGAAGATTTGGATTTGCTTTAATTGCTTGCGTAAGCGCTACAATTTGAGGTTGATCTTGGTTAACATTCGCAATAATCTTCCAATTTTTTTCTCCTTTTGTAGGAAGAAATATTGAGCTTAAAACAAAATATGCGCCTTTTTCACCTTTCACATCTTGCTCTGGATTTACATTTTGCTTGCCCCTAAAAGCATTTAATTGCAGCGACGAAACCAAGTATTTTGGTTTGTCTAAGCCCAAAGACCAGGCAATGTTTGCTTTTAAAGATTCGCCTGGCTCGGCTTTATCTACAATCATGGCGCTCAAGGCAAAAATTCCCAGCCCTGTTTCAGCTAGAAGCTCATTTCGTTTGTAAGCATCTACCAAATTGCTGGTACTGCTTTGGAGGCTGCTATTTACCCCAAAAGGCATTATGTTTTGAATTCCATCTAAAACGGTAATCTGATAATCTAAGCCAGAAAGGTTTTCTAACTTAGATTTCTTTACGAACCCAAAAAGATTACTTGAATTCCACTGGTAGCTGTATTTTAAACCAAGATCGTGGTTTATTTCTTCTAAAATTACCTTATTGCCCCAAAGATTTTTGTAAAGATTTCGAGTGATTTGATGAATGCCAATGAAGCGTTCTGAAAATGGTTCCCAAACTTGAATTTTGTCGTTCAACAAAACTTGAAATATGGTTTTACTTCCAGTTATATCTGCAAACTCAGTGAGTTTATCGTCGGTGTAATACGGAAATAATGCAAACTCAGGGTTTTTTCTACCAGCAGTTAATCCACCATTACTCGATAAGAACATCCAATGGTTGGAATCGCTTACCAAGTTCATTAAAAATGGACGAATTAAATTGTGATTAGAGATCTTATAGTAGCTTTCATTTTCGATTTCTACTATTTTTAGATCTACCATTTCATTATTATTTGTGATTGATTTTTGCAAGCTAAAGTTTTTTTCTTGGGGATTCATTTAAAGGGATTTATGCTTTCAGGAATTACTTTATGGTTTATTTAACGATATCGTAAACTCGAACATAATCTATGATCATCTTTTGTGGGAATGGTGTTTGATTGGTTGGGAAACCAACATAAGTGCCACCAACAGCCACATTGAATATCATAAAAAAGGGCTGATTGTACACCCATTCTCCAGGAACATTTTCTTTTTCTATGCGGTGATATAAGTAGTCATCAACAAAAAAATCAACCTTATCTTCTGTCCATTCCATTGCGAAAATGTGGTATTCTGTATCGAATCTTCCATTTGGTAGTGCATAGCCTTTGGTTATTGCACTTCCGCCAGAATAACCTGGACCATGAATGGTTCCATGCACAATATTTGGTTCTTGACCTCTTAATTCTATTACATCTAATTCTCCGCATTGCGGCCAACTAATGGTAGAAATACTTTCGCCAAGTAGCCAAAATGCTGGCCAAAGACCTGGGCCGTAGGGTGTTTTTAATCTTGCCTCGAAACGACCATAGGTTTTAGAATAAAGTCCTTGTGTTTTTATTCTACCTGATGTAAAACTGGTGCCATTTTGAATAGCTGTAATTACCAAATTTCCCTCTCCATCGTGCGAAACATTGCTTGGCGAGTTGGTGTAAGATTGTAATTCTTGATTTCCCCAACCATCTGTACCTCTTCCAATATCGAAGCTCCATTTGGTTGCATCTGGTGAAGTGTTTGCAGCACCATCAAATTCGTCGCTCCAAACTAAGTTGTACGTCCGCTCTTCTAATTTCTGTACATTCTCGTCTTTACAGCCAGAAAAACTGAAGGAAGTTGCTAGCAAAAAAGCGCTTACCAGTATTTTATTAAATGATGTATTGTGAATCATCTTTTCTTTTTTTAGTTGTGGAAGTAAATGTTGTCGGCATAAAACCGTGTGATATTTGTGCCCTCGTAAATGAGTTGACCTAGATGCGCTCTAGATGTTAGGGTGGTAAAGTTTGCCAAAGGAATATCGAAGGTTATCCAGCTTTGACTTACCAATGTTGGTGCTGTAAAGGTTAAGGTGTGAGATTTGTCATCGCCACCACCGAAAACTCCATTTGCTCCAAAATCTACCAACTCAATTTTAAATTGAGCACCTGGGGCAATTGCAGTTGAAAAGAAAATATTCAAATGCAAATGCGTCATTGAACTCGCATTAATGGTTGGTTGGCTAAACTGAGTTCCTACAAAATTGAAATTTGTGTAGCTAAGCACCCGATCTCCATTTACTTCAAAATCTTCGGAAAGTGTTGTTTGAAATGGAGCCCAGTAGCCGTTGTAATATTCTACAGGAACATTGTTGTAAACATCTGTAAATAAAGAAATTACATTTGCTTGTGGAAGTGTTGGAATTGGTGCTGGAACAAAATTACCAACCGAATTTATGGTTAAAGAGCCTTTTGCATCTTTTCCTTGCATTTTTGCGGTAACAACGGTAGAACCTGGCCCGCCAACAATGTTTGCAACTCCATTGCTACCAACAGTTGCAATGGTTTCGTTTGAGCTTATGAAATCTAAGTAAGCTGACGACATATCTACTACAATGTCTACTCCGTTTGGTAAATTAAACTTCGACGAAATTCCTCCAATTTCCGGTTTTCCACCTACAAACGAATTAATCGTTTGGTCTTGCCCAAGTAAAATCTGTGGTTGTGCATTGGCAACGGTGCCTAGGTTTTCGAACTTCACCTCATCAATCCAAAAAGAATAACCGAGGCCATTATCGGCACCATCAGAATAGAAGAACATGCCTCTTTCTGCAATTAATCTCGACGGATCTGGAATTGGAATGTAGTATTTGGTCCAACTAGCGGTTACGGGTACATTAGCTATCGATGCTTGGTATTTGTTTTCGCCTAAATCGTTGCCGATACCAAGTAAATCAATTACCACATTTTGTGATCCTTTCGCCCAAAATGTGAGCACATTGTAACTTGAGAGGTCTCTGCCCGCTGCAGTAAAAAATACGCCACCAGCGTATGCTCCACGAGGGTCGTTTACACTCGGAACATCAAATCTCATGGAAGCTACTGAGCCATTCCAGCTCACTTGCTTGTCTACTTCAAAGGCTTTGGGGTTTGAACCTCCAAAAGCTGCGTAGTTTAAACCTGCGCTAAAATCGTCTATAAAAACATTTGGATTTTTTGGGTAAGATGCAGGCTGTAAGTCTTTTACATCTCGTTCACATGAAACTGCAGCTAGTAAAAAAAGACTGCCAACTGTAAAACGAGTAATTTTGTTTAAGGTACTTGCAATCATTATTTTTAGTTTATTAAGTTGATAAATAGGTAAACTCTTACTTCCCACTCGCTTCCATTTCCAAAACCAACTGCTGTTGGGTCTGGCACAAGTGTCCCGGCCGGCGATATGGTATAAGTTGGTGCATATCTTGGCGAGAATTGATCTAGGCTACGATAGGTTCCTCTTACGCCTAACCTTGTTCCTGGCATGTCGAACCACATAGAGTTTCCTAAACTTGTAGAAAGGTCTAGCATGTATTGAACAGGGAAAGTTAAGTTGAAATCTCGGTGATAATCGAAAGGGCCCCAATCGTTAAAGCGCACAAAAGAGTTTAGTTTGAACGATTTAGATATCATTCTCAAATCCATACCAAATCTTCTGATTAATCTTTCGTCGCTACCATTCGCTTGTGCATCGCCTGCATAAACATTGGCAATAAACCCAAAGTCTTTATTAATTTTTGAGATGATGCGAGTGTGAACCTCCCAAAGATCTTGAGCTGGAGCAGCGCCTGGGAAAGGGAACAGTGTTCTACCATCTGGAAAAATACCAATGGCAGCATCTTGGGTGGTTGGTAAATGGCGGAAAACTAAGCCTGCGCTTAAGGCAAATTTGGCGTCTTCAGATTTATCTGAATCCCAATTGTACATCCAAGTTCCAGGGGTTGGATCGTAGGTAAATAAGATTTCTCCAGCTACTGTTTCTCTATTAGAGCGCACCACAAATGGATCGTCTAAGATGTTTCTTGGCCTGCCTGGTGCTGCAATATCTCCTGGAATTGGACCTTCGATAGGTTTTTGCCACAAGAAGTTTGGCGCTATTTGCAGGTTTCCAATGGAATAAGTAATACCCGTTAAGAAGTTCATTTGGTTACCGCTACCGCTATCTTTCAATCTCCAGCCAGTAAAAGTTTGAGTTTGATCTGCACTACCAGAGGCAACTAATCCCATCATGGCAGATTGTCCATACCAATTAATTCTTCCGCTTGAGTAGGTTAGTTTTATTTTTCCACCCCAAGTGTCGCTCATTTTAATTTTGTCTTGATAAACTTGTTGTACACCATCCAATTCTCTTACCAATTGGAAGTCTCTATCTATTAAAGGAGAACCACCCCAAATGCCACCTAAGTCCATTCCAAGTTTGCCAAATTTTCTATTGGCATGTAAGGTTAATCGTCTGGTTT
>DAIRTB010000164.1:0-556 GCA_036804105.1 Bacteroidota bacterium
TAGAAATTTTAAATGCAGGTCTGAATTTATCAGAACTAGACAAATGGGGAATTGATATTTTATATGATGACTTCAATGATTATGATGGACCAATTTTCCAGATGGTTTATTGTATTGATACAATAAAGTTTATACCTGGTTTTGAGCAATTGAATGATATTGATGAAGATACACCAGCTCCTTTTAAAGTATGGGCAATAAATACATTTTATGGTTTTCACTATGCGTATAATTATAGAAATGATGAAATAGTCCTATTAGATGATGATAAATCAGAGATTCCAGTTTTGTTCTGTGCCTCAAGTGCGGGTAAATTTTTAGATTGTTTGTTGATCGTAGCTGATTATGAAAAGTTGAGAATAATTGATAGCAAGAAAGCCGATATTGAAAGAGAAATCTGGACTCAAAAAGCATGTAAAATGGCGGGGGGGATGAAATATTATGAACATTGTAAAATACTAATTGGATAATTTCTAGGATTCACGGTTTAATTAAACAATTGAAATATTTCAAATCGACTTTCAATATAAAGAATAAAATAAATCTATATGAGAAA
>DAIRTB010000164.1:566-1223 GCA_036804105.1 Bacteroidota bacterium
GCCATCTGATTGGAACTCAATTACAAAACAAAGATGGATTTGAATTAAATATCTAATTAGGTAAAACATTTTTAGACCATGCAATAAATGACAATAGATCTTACTGAATGAAATTTTTAAACTTTTGGTGGGGAGCATAACGTCAGTTAAAAAAATCCAATCAAAATATCTCAATGACATTTCAGTTAGCTCAATGAGAATCTAAATCAAAAAAGCTTAAATTTCCTAGACAATTTCTTAAAATGCCATCATTATCTTTAAAAGAAGAGCTTCATATAGCAATAGACAACATTCAGGATGAACAGTATTTATTGGCCATTTACGCTTTGCTAATAGATAAACTGGCCTCGAATAAAAGTATTCTTTCTGAGGAACAAGCTGCTGAAATTAAAAAAAGAGTTGAATCCCATGAACGTGGCCAAAGTATAAATTACAATTGGAAAGAAGCTAAAGAACTTATACAAAATCGATTAAAATCGTGACTTTTGAGTTAATTCTTAAGGCTGAGGCATCAAGTGACTATATTAGTGGAAGTGTTGGAGTAGAGGATTCTGGATCTGAAAGATCCCATTTTGCACCAATCTTTTGCAGTTGTGGTAACTCTAAATAACGTACTATGAAATTTATATACAAATTTTTTATTATTTTTCTGTTCTT
>DAIRTB010000164.1:1233-1684 GCA_036804105.1 Bacteroidota bacterium
CCTCCCTGCTTACGTTATTTTCTTTCCTTCAAATTTTTCTGTTCTTTCTTTTTACGTTTTATTACTTCATTTTTGTTAAAAGCTCTGTTGTAAAAAATAGTAACTATTTAAGTGTTTGTAGATTGGATGAAAATAGGCATTTTAAAGTTGAATTAGCTACAGCATTTAGTTACATTAAAAATTATAGGAAGGTAATTACTCATGATACTCTATATTTATATGTCAGCACTACAACAATAGCAAACATATTCAATAATAATAGAGAAATTTATTTTGAATTTGAGTTAGGAGATAATGTGAAATACATCAATATTGCTAATTCGATTTTGCCAATAAACAAATTGCGAAAATGTAATTTTTAGGGGGGAGTTCAACCACTTTTAATTAAATTTAAAAGGGTATACTATTTTTATAAAAACCCCCTACAAAACATCCTGCAAGCTTGCATCTT
>DAIRTB010000164.1:1694-3472 GCA_036804105.1 Bacteroidota bacterium
TTGAGGTTAGGGAATTTTAATCATTTGAGCCTTTTTGCTTAAAAAATCACAGTATAGAATTTTTAAAAGTCTATTGCCTTCCTAAAATTTCGAATGGATTTTATGTGGTTTAATGATAACTCAAACAACTCCCTACCCCCCCTACAAAACATCCTGCAAGCTTGCATCTTTCTGTAGAACAGATTTTGCAAACGGACAAAGTAGTAAGATTTTTATACCCTTACTGCGGGCATATTCTACAGCTGCTACTACCATTTGCTTGCCCGCATTTTTGCCCGTCAGCTTTTCGCTCACTTCGGTGTGATCTATTATAATCATCTTATCTCCTGCTTTGGAGAAAGTCATTTCAGCAAGTTGCTCTCCTGCTTCTTCTATGTAAAATGCGCCTTTGCTGTCGCTCTCTTTAAATTTTACTTCCATGAGTTTTTATTTTTATTGATCATAAAAGTACAAAAAGTTAAAAAAGGTTTCTAAAAAAATATTAAGACACAAAATCACATCATAATGTGATTTTTATAAAATTAAAGCTAACAATGATTACATTTGTAAAAAAAATCACACTATAATGTTAGTTAAACATTTAGGGGAAGTAATTCGATCCAGGAGGAAGGAGTTAAATATTACTCAGCCGCATTTAGCCGAATTGGCTAAGATCAGTAAAAACACGCTTTATAAATTAGAAAGAGGGCAAGGAAATCCTTCTTTGGAAGTTTTAACCAGAATTGCAGAAATACTTGGTTATGAGCTGACCTTCCAAATAAAAAAACTGAACTAAAAAATGAGAGAATTAGAAGTTTACAGAAACAGAGAGTTGGCAGGGATCTTAATAGAAGAAAATCGTAACCGATATATATTTAGATATGACGATACCTACTTCAAGGACCCAACTAAAGCAGCTATCAGCCTAACCTTCCCGAAAACACAAAAGGAATATGTTAGCGAATTCCTTTTTCCATTTTTCAGCAATATGATTGCTGAAGGCGAAAATAAAAAAGTGCAATCTAGGCTGCTTCAGATTGATGAAAACGATCAGTTTGGGCTGCTCATGTTTACGGGAACTGCAGATACCATTGGAAATATAACTGTAAAAATCAAGATGCAAAATGAGCTTGCCTGATTTACATTTTTGTCCCGGAACATTGTCTGAAGGATTCAAAACCTACAGTCCGTCTTGTCTAAAGAAAGTGTTTTACGGAAAATCGGTAAGTCATATGCTTCCGATGCCATCACCACAAAAAGATGAGGCAACTTTAGTAGAATTCTTAGAAAACATGAAAAGGATTTCTGTTTCTGGCTATCAAACTAAAATTAGTATGGTTTTGGATAAAAATATTCTAAGGCTTACTAAAGAAGGTGAGCAGGGAACCCATATTTTAAAACCAATTCCTTCATCCCTAAAAAAAAGAAGTGAAATTCCTGCAAATGAACATCTTACCATGCAAATTGCAAATCAGGTTTATGGAATTAAAACAGCCGAAAATGCATTAATTTTCTTTCAAGATGGAGAACCTGCTTACCTAACTAAACGCTTTGATGTAAAAAATAGGAAAGAAAATTTGAAATGGGGACAAGAAGATTTTGCCTCTTTAGCAGGAAAAACAACCCTAAATTCAAACGAAAAATACGATTTTAGTTATGAGGAAATTGGCTTATTAATTCAAAAATATGTTCCTGCATGGCGTGTTGAAATTGAGAAATTCTTCTCGTTGGTAATTTTCAACTACCTTTTCTCAAACGGAGATGCGCACTTGAAGAATTTTTCGCTGCTAGAATCTAGC
>DAIRTB010000164.1:3482-5693 GCA_036804105.1 Bacteroidota bacterium
AGCAAAGGCGACTACTTTCTTAGTCCTGCTTACGATTTGTTGAATACAAGGTTTCATGTTGACGACTCAGATTTCGCATTGGCGAAAGGTTTATTTGCAGATGATTATCAAAGTGAGCAATTCAAAAAAAGTGGTCATCCTTCCAAAACTGATTTTGAAGTATTTGCGAAAAGAATTGGAGTTGCCAAAAGCAGGATCGAGAAAGTATTAAATATGTACCTTCAAAAACAACCTTTTATGGAAACTCTTATAAGTCGCTCATTCCTAACCGAACCCAACAAAAGAGGTTACTTAATGATGTACAACAAAAAAAGAAATTTCCTAATTGCCTAAAGTCAGTCTTTAACAATCAAGGATCAATAATCAAACATTGAAAACCAAAAATCAAAACCCAATGTTTCAAGAATATGCAAAAACAGAAAATTGAAATAGACATTGTATCAGATGTGGCCTGTCCTTGGTGTTATGTAGGCATTAAACGCTTGGAAATTGCGCTAGAAAAACTTACTGAAACACACGTGGCGATTGTTACTTGGCATCCATTCGAATTAAATCAGGAAATACCAAAAGCTGGAGCCAATACGCTTCAATTCTTTGCCAATAAATTTGGCAGCATGGCCAAAACGCAGGAGATTTTCAACCATATGAAATCGGTTGGTGCACCTTATGGCATTCAATTCAATTTCGAAAATATGCCGAAAGCCATTAATACCAGAACCTTGCATTGCCTTCTCCACGCCGCAAAAAAAGAAGGATTTCAGCATGAATTATCTTTAGCTTTATTTGCGCACAACTTTGAAAAAGGAACTGATTTATCTGAAACTAAGGAGCTTATTCAAATAATGAAAGAATTCGGTTGGAGTGAAGAAAAAACGACAGCTTTCATCAACAGCAATAAACTGGAGGACGAAGTAATTGAGCAAGAAGCGTATTATAAACAATTGGGCGTAAACTCCGTACCGTTCTTCATCCTCAATAAAAAGTATGGCGTTTCAGGAGCGCAATCGCCAGAAGTTTTTACAGAGGCTATTTTGGAAGCAAGTAAAGAAAAAGTGTAGAAGATAAAATTGGTTTTATTTGGTAAGATTTCTTTTTAAAATGCCAAAGTAAGTAACAAATCTGGAGTAACCCGACTAAATGAAGCCTTGTAAAAGAATTTTTCATTTTCATGATGTAAATACCCTTCAGCTCCCAGATCTGAAAATTTTTGTGTGATGATTTGCTCCTTAAAAGCTACACCATTTTTGCTAAACAGCTTATAAACAGCCTCTTTTAGACTCCAAATGCGAGTTTTAACGTATAGGTGGGTTTCTGGGATTTCAGGAAGACAAAGCTCAAATTCCCACACATTCATAAATCTTTGGGAAATTCTTGCTGCTCGGCCATCCATCCATTCGAGATCTACACCAACTGGAAATGGAGCAAATGCGATACCCGCATAGCCTTTTGCATGTGAAATACTGAGGTGAATATTTAAATCGTCTAAATACGGTTTGTTGTTCGCTTGTTTTAGGATGCTAACATGGTTTCCTAAAACTTGTCTTGCTAAAATTCTACTTGCTAGCCATTCTAATCTTCTTACTGGAGCTTTCAATTCCAAAAAATGGGCATTGTGTTGCAAATCTGGCGCTAACTCAAGCAACTCTTCTTCCGATTCTTCTATCTTCCAAACAGCAACCTGCACCGATTCTAAAAATTCTTGCTTAAATATAAGCGCCATTCCCGTAATTTTGGCCAAATTTAAGCAAGTTTCATGCAGACCAGCATCACAGTAAAAAAAATAGCCAGTTTAGATGGACATCGAGATAGTATATATGCTCTTTCTAAAACTCAGGAAGATGGATTTTTTTATTCAGCAGGCGGCGATGGCATAATTGCAAAATGGAATACCAACCAATTACTCAATGCCGATATGCTGGTAAAAGTACCTAGTTCGGTTTACAATTTTCAGCTACTTCCTCAAAGTAAAAAACTGTTGATTGCAACTAGATCAGGCGGAATTCATGTAGTTAATCTAGCAAGCGGCATAGAAGAAAAGCTGTTACAAGCAAGCAGTTCCTCTGTATTCGCATTAACATCATCCATTAAAGAGAAAAGTTTTTTTTCTGGTGATGCCGATGGCACTTTGTACCACTTTGAGCTGCCAAGTCTTAAACTATTGCATAAAGTAAAAATCTCGGATGCTGCAATCAGAAGCTTAAGTTTTTCGCC
>DAIRTB010000165.1:0-5623 GCA_036804105.1 Bacteroidota bacterium
CATCAGCTCAGCAAAATAATCCCTACTACGACTACAAAGCATTTCATTTCGGCTTTTCTTTGGGATTTAATCAGGCTCAATTCAAACCATTTTTTACAGAGGGAATGACTTTAAACGACTCTATTCGTAGGGTTGATATGATTGGTGGTACTGGCTTTCACTTTGGTATTGTGGTGGAAGCACGGTTACATGAAAAGCTTGGATTACGTTTTCAACCTGGCATTCAGTTTATTTATCGAGACATCGATTACACATTTTCTAATATTCGTTTTAATACGGTAAGAAAAACGGAGTCGGCAAATATTGAATTACCACTTTTGCTTAAGTTTAAATCGGATAGAGTTAACAACTACAGACTTTACGTAATTGGCGGTGGAAAATACACCATAGATATGCAATCTCAGGATAAAGTTACAGAACAGCTCTTTACAGTTAAACTGAATAGATATGATATTGCCGCTGAAATTGGTTTAGGGGTGGATGTTTATTTACCCTTTTTCAAGTTTTCAACTGAGTTAAAGTATAGTCATGGCACGAGAAACATGTTGGTAAATGAGCCTCATTTATATGCGGCTCCAATAGATCGTTTAATGGCGAGAACCATTATGCTAACCTTCCTTTTCGAATAAATGAAACCTTGGGTTTTAGTAACAGGGGCAACAGCTGGAATTGGCGAAGCAATTGCGTTTAAGCTGGCTTCAGAGCATTTTCCATTAGTTATTACCGGTAGAAGAGCAGATCGCTTATCCTCCATAAAAGAAAAATTAATTGCACTTGGTAGTCCGCAGGTTGAAGTTAAGTGCTTCGACATTCGAAATTCAGAGGAGGTTACAACAAATTGCAAAGAATTAGAAGAAGCGAATATCCATATCGATATTCTCATCAATAATGCTGGATTGTCGCAAGGTTTGGATCCTATTCACGAGGGAAGTTGGGAAGATTGGAATACCATGATCGATACCAATATAAAAGGCCTGTTGTACATCAGCTCCATTTTATCTAAAAGAATGGTTGCCAAAAAAAGTGGACACATTATCAATATCGGATCTATTGCGGGTAAAGAAGTATATGCCAATGGAAATGTGTATTGCGCAAGTAAACATGCAGTAGACGCTTTGACCAGAGCTATGCGAATTGATTTAAATCCGTACGGAATTAAAGTGGCTGCAATATCTCCAGGACTAGTAGAAACCGAGTTCTCTTTAGTTCGATTTAAAGGAGATACATCTAGAGCAGAAAGTGTTTACAAAGGCTATCAGGCACTTATGGCAGAAGACATTGCAGAAACAGTAAGTTTCATGCTAAACAGACCTGCGCATGTTAACATTGCAGATGTTACCATTCTGCCAACAGCACAAGCATCTGCAAGAGACGTTTTTAAGGAGCTTTAGTATTTGATTTCCATTTAGGTATGGTTTTTGTTTTGGCAAAAGCATGAAATATTGGTACCTACTCTTATTTTTTCTTAGCACTTCAACTTTCGCACAAAAAACCGTTTATACCAATCCAAATGGAATTATGATTGGGACGGATTTACTGTTTTCCAGACAACAAGTATATCAGGTTAAAGCAGGTTATTGGCATAGACCAAGTAATTTGATGCCATTTATAGGTTTTATGAGTAGCACAACATACGTTCCTGTTACAAAATCGACCTCAACCGATTTAAGAAAACAATATCAAGAAAAATGGTACAGCATATTTACTGGACTTGAATGGCATAGCAAAATTATGGAGAGTAAAATTGGTGGATTTGGAACCTACGCAAATGCTGGAGTCGGCATAGGTTGGGCAGATTGGAAAGGAGTAAAAAGAGGGCAAACGCCAACTTTACTATTTAATCCAAGTGCTGGAATGATTTATAAAATACCCTACGTTAATCAGTTAGGCGTAAAGCTTGGCATTAATTACTTAAACTTAAAAGACCCTGTTTATGGCAAATTTTGGATTTCCACTGGCCTTGTTGCTAACCTTTAGTTTATTAACTGCCTGTGATGTTACTTCCGACTGCGATCCCGATAATTGTTATGAGGAAAAGACAAAAAATGCGGAGGTAGAGATTTTGACTAGTATAAATTCTTTTAATAACGCAGTTAAAATAGATATTTATAGAGGAAATGTTGAAGAAGGGAAATTATTGAAATCCATCGTAGTAAACGAGACTTCTTCTTTTCATATTCTTCCCACAAAAGAGCGATTGAGTGCCATTGCATACTATGCAACCATCAACGGAGATCTTGAAGTGTACAATAGCATTAGACCAAGATTTCAGGATGCTGGTTGCGAATACACATGCTATAATTTGAAAGATGGCGTGCTAGATATGCGAGATAAATAAACGCATTGCTTTAGGCTTTTTAATAAAAAGGAAACTAATTTAATTTTTGAGCGTTTATTTTTTAGGAGAAAATTTAACCTAAAAAATTATGAAAGCCGTTTGGAACAATGAAATAATTGCAGAAAGCAACAATACTGTTATAGTTGAAGGAAATCACTATTTCCCTTTAGAAAGTATAAAATCAGAATTTTTTAGCGATAGTAAAACCCAAACTACCTGCCCATGGAAAGGGGTTGCGAGCTATAAAAATTTAACTATTAATGGAGAAACCAACAAAGATGCCGCTTGGTATTACCCAAACCCAAAAGATGCAGCAAAACAAATTGAAGGGCGCTTTGCATTCTGGAAGGGTGTGAAGGTTTCAGAATAATTTATCAAAATATAATATAAAATCTTGCTTCTTATACTTAGAGAATTACACTTATTGTAGGAGCAAAAAAATAAAAACCCTATATAAAAATGGATCAAAATAGCTTAAAAAATCTATTCCTTAAAACTAGGCAGCATACTCAAGATATTTGCAAACCGCTTGAAATTGAAGATTATGTAGTTCAACCAATAACCGATGTTTCTCCACCAAAATGGCATTTAGCACATACCACCTGGTTTTTCGAGCAATTTGTTTTGGTGAAATATGGTGAGAAATACGAAGAATTCCATCCTGATTTTGCCTTCCTTTTCAACTCGTATTACAACAATTTGGGAGAAAGAACTTTGCGACAAGATCGTGGATTTATGACACGCCCAACTGTTGCAAAAGTCTATGAATACCGAGAATACGTTACAAAAGAAGTTGCCAACCTTTTGGCTCATCCTCAAACATCAGATGTTTTAGAGTTGATAGAAACGGGTATAAACCATGAGCAGCAACATCAAGAATTGTTGGTTTATGATATTAAATACATTTTGGGCACACAGCCTACATTTCCAATTTTAGGAGATTTCTTCAATTTAAGTGAGGAAAAAGAAAAACAAACATGGCTTTCCTTTCCTGAAGGATTGTATGATTGTGGCTTTCCTGGAAATTCTTTTTGTTTTGATAATGAGCTACCTCAGCACAAACAGTATTTGCAGGCCTTTGAAATTAGCGACAAGTTGATTACCAATGCAGAATTTCTAGAATTTATAGCGGATGGAGGTTATCAAAATTTCAACCTTTGGCACGATGAAGGCTGGCATTTTATTCAAAACAACCAAATTAAAAAGCCGCTTTATTGGCATAAAAAGGATGGAGAATGGTTCACCTACACTTTAAATGGATTGCAAAAACTGGAGTTGAATAAACCAGTAACGCACATTTCTCAATATGAAGCATTTGCTTTTGCAGAATGGAAGGGTATGCGACTTCCAACCGAATTTGAATGGGAAATAGCTTCAAAACAATTGAATTACGGACAACTTTGGGAATGGACCAACTCTGCGTACCTTCCTTATCCAGGCTATAAAAAAGTGGAAGGCGCTTTGGGCGAATACAATGGCAAATTTATGATGAACCAAATGGTGCTAAGAGGTTCTTCAGTAGCAACACCATTAAATCATGATCGACCAACCTACCGCAATTTTTTTCATGCTTCGAGCAGATGGATTTTTTCAGGAATTCGTTTAGCCAAAAAATAAAGCTATGGGAGAATTTTTAGAACATGTAAAAAACGGCTTATCTCAAAGGCCGAAGAAGCTATCGTCTAGATATTTTTACGATGATATTGGTGATGAACTTTTCCAACAAATTATGCAGATGGATGAATACTATTTACCCAAATGCGAGATGGAGATTATCCACAACCATAGTGAACAGATTGCACAAGACATCGCCTCAAAAAATAAAAATCTACAAATAGTAGAACTCGGCGCAGGAGATGGTACCAAGACCAAGCATTTCTTAAAGCACTTTTTGCCCAATTTCTCAGAGCTTGAATATGTTGCCATGGACATTTCAGATAATATTCTGGAGGTAAACAAAGCGGAGGTTCGAAAAGAGATTCCGGAGATAAACCAAAGAAACATTGCGGGTAATTATTTTGAGACCTACAAAAATTTAGAACCTATCAATGCTGCCAGATTGGTACTTTTCTTAGGTGCTAACATTGGGAATTTTCCAAATCAGGAAGCATATAACTTTTTCAAGTTTGTAAAATCGAAATTAAAGCAAAGCGACTATTATCTTGTGGCCTTCGATTTGGTTAAAAATCCACGGAAGATTATTGCCGCTTATGATGACAAACAAGGAATCACTAAGCAATTCAATTTAAACCTCCTAAGTAGAATTAATAGAGAAATAGGCGCAGATTTCGATGTTTCGAGATTCGATCATTTCCCGTTTTATAACCCGCTTACGGGAATTACTTCCAGCCAAATAATAAGTTTAGAAGCTCAGAAAGTAACCTTTAACGATGGGTTTATTGTAAAATTCGATGCTTTTGAGGCCATCCATACAGAAGTTTCTAAAAAGTTTTTTTGGAGTGATATCGAGGAAGTAGCAGAGAATTCTGGTTTCAAAATAGATAAAACCTATTTCGATTCTAAGAAAGAATATGCTTTCGTTTTATTCCAACCCGATGCATAAACCTACGGTCCTTCTAACAGGAAAGCAGTCTGGCATTTGGTATGTTACTTGCCTTAAAAAGTTACTTGCTAAAAAAACGCTTGAAAATGATTTTGAGGTAATACAAATCGAATTCGAGACGATAAACGAACTTTTACCTCATAATCTAAAAGCAGCAGCACAACTGCTTATTCCATATTTCGAGGAAATGGAAAAAAGAGAAGTGCCTTACATTTTAGCAAACATTACACTCCATGAAGCGATTCAGTATTTACAAATTGAACTGAAGCATTTTATATCCCTCGAAAGCATATTCAGCAAGCAAAAGATAATGGGAAGCGTTGCAATCTTAGGCACAAAATTCACCATGAACAATTGCTTCATTCCTAGCTTATTGACTGATAATGAAATTGTAGTGCTGCCTGAAATCATCCAAAACAAATTAGAAAAGCTTAGGAAGATTTATTACCAAGAACGAGATCCTGAACTTGCAGTAGAAGTTTTTGGGGCGTTGTTGAGCTTGAAAATCGATTACTTCTTAATCGCTTGCACTGAATTGGCTATAGCCTATGATGATTGCAAAAGTTCTGAAAGGTTTTTAAATTTGGCAGAGATGCAGTGCAAAAGCCTCTCAAACACTCTTACGAACTTTTGAGCCCTTGTTTAGCTAAAGTATTTTGGTTTGATCTCTTTAAAAGACTGCCTTGGAATCGCACGCCATTTTCTCATGTTGTGCTGTTTTT